>JBFMBK010000009.1 GCA_040755295.1 Bacillota bacterium
AGTACGCTTCTACAGCCTCAATGTGCTTGATTATGCGACGCATCGCGTGGCCGTGAACGTAACTGAGAGTAAGCGCGACGACGTTCTGGCCCAATCGCTCATGGTAAGTTGGCAACGCCTCGGTATGCCCAGGTACGTGCAGCTTGATAACCAGCAGGCCTTGCGTGGTGCAAATCGTTATCCTAGAAGCTTCGGTCTGGTGATCAGGTGTTGCCTTAACTTAGGCATAACACCGGTATTTATCCCGGTTTCCGAACCGTGGCGCAATCCAGAGATCGAGAAGTTTAACGACGTGTGGGATAAGACCTTCTTTCGTACCCAGCGCTTCGAGAGTTTGGCGGCGCTTCGTGCCGAGACCATAAGCTTTGAGGCCTTTCACAATCAACATTATCGTTATAGCGTTCTGTCGGGTAAAACCCCGGACGAATCGCTGCAGGCTTCGGGCTGTAGTCTTCGACTCCTGCACGAAACCTTTGTACCGAAGGAGCCACCAACTTCCGGGATGGTCAAGCTGATCCGCTTCATCAGGAGCGATGTGATGCTCGACATCTTTACTGAGCGCTTTCGCCTTGATAGAAGTGTCGTGTATGAATACGTGACCGCAACTATATATGTCAAAGAACAAGTTCTTATCGTTGACTGCCAGGGCCACGAGGTCACGGTTATCGACTACAAACTACCCTGGATGTAAACGATGTGCTGCTACAACTTTGTAGCACTCGAATGTAAACGATGTGCTGCTACTTATCAAATACATTTTAGGAAGATTTAGCTGGACCCATCACGCTTTAAGCATTATTAAAAATCGATTTCGCGGACTGTTTCCTCAGGTTACGCCTTAACGGGATGTCAAGGAGGGCATTATGAACGGCGGTATATACTTGATTGACACCAACGGACAGCTCATTGAGATGAGGGAGCAGGACTATGACTCGGAATCATTGTTGCAAGAAATGCTTGCTCAGTACCCCAACCTCCTCGCCGGCGACCAGATTGACGCCGTTTCCCCAAGAAGGTGGCTTTTAGTCTCAAGGGAAGCAAGTATCCCGATGGAAGAGGACGGTGACGGGGATGTCATGGGGACGGTTCTGTTGACAACAGTCAGCGGACTATGATAATATCTTGGCCGAGGTGGTAAAATGCCAAGACATGCCAGGGTGTTATCCAAAACACAAACCTATCACATTATGCTGCGGGGAAACAACCGGAAGGATGTTTTTATCGATGATGAAGATAAGGCCAGAATCGTTGCCGTTATTTCGGAGAAACAGGGCGCTGACCGTTTTACGGTCTACGCGTATTGCGTGATGGACAATCACCTGCACTTAGTTCTCAGGGAGGGAAAGGATCTTTTATCAAAGACCTTAAAACGTATCGGGACCAGTTACGCCTACTATTTCAATAAGAAATACAAACGGGTAGGCCATGTATTCCAAGACCGGTACCGGAGCGAAAGCGTTGAGGACGACGCCTATTTACTCGGGGTTATCCGGTACGTTCATTTAAATCCGGAGAAAGCAGGCATAGGCAGCGCGGAGACCTACCCATGGAGCAGTTACCATGAATACTTCAAGGAAAACGCAAGCCTGGTCGCGGCAGACGAGATATTGAGTATGTTCTCCGATAATAGAGAAAAAGCCGTTGACGATTTTAAGAAGTTTCATCAAGAAGAGCCGGGGGGACTCTTCCTCGATATCAAGGACAAAAAACGAATTACCGAGGAGAACGTGCAGTTGTTTATAGGTAAATACCTAAAAAAACGCAAGTTGGAAATAAAGGATTTGAAACTGCACGAGAATAAGACTTACCGGGATGAACTAATAGAATTGCTGCGCAAAGAATTTGACCTGTCATTGAGGCGTATAGCGGATGTGCTGGGAATAAACCGTGAGGTTGTTCGCAGGGCGGTTTTAAAACGGCTTTAGCGTTGTCAGAGGAACCGTCCCCCTGACATTCCCCTGACATTACTAACAGGACAAGCAAGGGTATGCTTCTTTGTGGAAAGGCACCGTGATTATGATGACGCCTGAAACGTTCGTAAGGGCCAATTTGGAGAGAATCACCGGGTTGTTGCAGATCTACGGCCAGTGGTTCGGGAGGCCGTACGACAACATTCACCGCGCGGCTGAAGTCAAATGGGAGAATGACGTGCTTGCAATCCGTTTTAGCGACGGGGAAGAATTGCAGGTGTGGAATCCCTCGCCGCCGTTGATTAGAGGCCGCGACTTCCTCATCGAGAAGGCCGTCCGCGTCAGATGGTCCTGGAACTTGTACGGTCTGGAAAGAACGCCCGACAACCGCCGTTATTATGATTACGTTGTTGAGAAAGAATCCGTGCGGGTGAGCACGGATTATGATTATCATCAGTCCACTCAAGCCGATAAGAGCCAGCCGGCCGTTGTACTGCACGGGTAAAGCATTTCCCATTCCCCTTTTTCCTGTCTCTGTAATAGTAAAGCCCTTTATCTGCGGAGTATGTAAACACTTTACCGGCAAGATTCTAACATTAATTGGATGCCGTTCTTTATATTATTGTCTTGCCTAAAAATTAAAGAGGCGATTGAAAGATACCGATATACTTTACGGGGATCGGGGTATTTCGATAACCATGTTATAAAAAAGAGGACTCATTCCGTGAAATACCCTGTTATGGAAAGGGGGGGCTAGAAATATAACAATCAAACATATTTTCTGAACGTAAAAATTTAATTCCTTAGAGTAAGGAGGAAGTTGAGTGGATCTTTTAAACTATAAGGAAAGTTTTCTTAACCCGCTTTTAAAGGAACTGGTAGCCCTAATCTACCTCTGTGCGACCTTAGTTTTTCTGGTGGCCAGAACTAGGTTAGGCGGCGAACTCCAGAAAATCACGGGATTACTAGCAACAACCAGTTTATTTGGTACACTCGCGCTGGCCTTCCGATGGAGAGGGGATAAGCTGGTCGCCTGGAAGTGGGGCGAAAGCTTATTATTCCTGCTGTTCGCTATAGTAGCATTAATCATAGCAATTAGAGTCTCTACACGGCTGAAGGAAGCTACAAGAATCTTCAGGGGGGGTATCTAATGTTCAATTACGATATCAGTTTCTTCAACCCTTTACTTAAGATCATCATTGCCGCATGTTTCTTTATAGCAACTCTTATGTTTTATAAAGCCAAGGGCGATTTCGGCGGTCAGGTCGGCAAATTTGTCAATTTGGTCTCCATAGGGGTGCTCTTGTCCGCATTGGGCGCATTCTTCAGGTATTTCGGGCATGGAACACAGTTTGGTTTTAACGAAGCTTTCTCGCTGAAATGGTTCGAAAGCTTATCATACACAATCGGATCAATTCTGATCCTGCTTGCAGGCATAAAACTTCTGAAGTTCGGAAAGTAGAAAGGAGTGCGGTTCTATGGCAAGCTCAATGGCCCAGCAAATTGAAGCAATTCTGGCACCCGCAATAGGCCCGACAATAGCCAAAGGAGCAATTATATTCTTATGTAATAGACTAGGCATCAAACCTGATCAGATCGATGCGCAGAACTTGCCAAAGATCGCTGAAGATCTCAAAATCGCTCTTAAAATGTTCGGAGGAGAGAAAATGGCAGCAAGTCTAGCCGATAAAATAAGGAGATTGTAGTAAGCAACTCAGTAAAAAGAGGGCTGGCTACTTTAGAGCCAGTCCCTTTTTCTCTATTCCCGGCATGGAGATAACTTTAGGTGAAAGTTCCGAACGGGAGTTGACAGCGCCCACCGTTAGCTTAAGGTCTGATGGATAACCATGTACACCTGGTTGTCGGCGAAGGCGACAATATAATAACCAAGGTAATGCAAGGAATAAACACAAGCTATGCTTACTATGAGTGTCATGGGGATGGCAGACCGTGTGATAAATCAATCAGCTAACCCGCTGTAGTAGTCCCCATTCCTGTCTAGACGTCAAAACAAGTCCCTTTGAATAATGGTAACAGTAAAACCGGTGCCTATGTCAGGACCGGTTCTCTTCTTTCCCTCAGTCTCCTGTCCCTTGTCACGCCTCTTACTCTGCAGCGCGGCTTGGGCGGTCGTCAATGATGCCGGACATGAAAAGCCCGATCAGTTGTTTAACCGTATCTTCAAAGGACAGGTTGTTGCTCAATATAAATTCGGGATTCACCACCGCCTGTACGGAAGCCAAGAAAGCCGCCCCCACGATCCTGGGGTCTATTTCCCGCAGACCTTTTCCCTCGTATTTTCCCGCCAGCAACTCTACGACATTCCGCTGGATCTTTTCCGCCCGGAAACGCTCAATCTTCTTCCACAACTCCGGGTAGTGACGCCTGAGGTCATCCAGTACCAGCGGGTTCAACATGGAGCGGCCGTGTTGAACGACCAGACTGATCACCCCGGAGAATATATCGGCCGGTCTTTCAGAGGAACTGATTGTCTGTTCGATTTTACCGGTCATTTGATTCATGAATCTTTCCAACAGGACTTCCACGATCTCGTCCTTGCTCCGAAAGTGACGGTAAATGGTCCTTTTGCTTACTCCTGCATGGGCGGCCAACTCGTCCACGGTAACCCGGTAAAAACCCCTGGTGCGGGACAGTTCCGCCAGGGCCGTGATAATCTGTTCCTTCTTATTCAAAAACGTAACACCACCTTGTTGAACGCGGTGAATACTCACGCAATCCTCTTCTTAAATTTCAATATACTCAGGGTCAGCAGCACCAGCGAGAATACCAGCAGCGAGGCGACCTGCCCCACCAGGTAGGGAAATCCAATGCCTTTCAGCACTATGCCCCTGATTATATCCAGATAGTAAGTCAGGGGAATAAGGTTGCCGAGATAGTATATGATTTGCGGCATGGCGTCCCGGGGGAACAGGAACCCGGAAAGCATTATGCTGGGCAGAAAGACAAAGAAGGACATCTGGAATGCCTGCATCTGGGTTTTGGCGACGTTGGAAATCAGGATCCCCAGCCCCAGTGAGGCGGTGATAAAAAACAGGGTCAGCAGGTACAACTCCAGCAAGCTTCCCCGGATGGGCACGTGAAACACGATTACCCCCACCAGCAGCGCCACGGTGATTTGCAGGTATCCCAGGGCTATATAAGGCAGGATCTTGCCGATCATCAGCTCGTAGGGTCTGACCGGGGTTACGATGAGCTGTTCCAGGGTACCCCTTTCCCGCTCCCGCACGATGCCCATGGAAGTCATCATTACCATGGTCATGGTGACGATGATCCCTAAAATGGCCGGCACCATGTAATAAGCGGTGATGCCGTCCGGGTTGTACCACGGCCGTACCCTGACGTCATAAGGAGGACCGGCGATGGCTTTCTTTTGGGCCAGGATCTCCTGGGACTTGATTAAACCGATGGAGTTGGCGACGGCTATGGCCTGGTTGGCCACCATGTTGTCGCTGGCGTCCACAATTACCTGCACCTGGGCGGGGGCGCCCCGTTTGATACTGCGCGCGAAGTCAGGCGGGAATACGATCCCCACCTTGGCCTTCCCGCTGTCGATGGTCCCGTTCACTTCGTCGTAGCTTCCCGCTGCGGACGTGATGTCAAAGTACCCCGAGGCGCTGAAGGAATTCAGCAAATCCCGGCTTTCGGGTGAAAGCGACTGGTCGAAGACCACCGTAGGAATATGCCTCACCTCGGTCTGAATGGCGTACCCGAAAAGCAACAACTGCACCAGCGGAAGCATGAAGACTAACCCCAGGGTCATCCGGTCCCGGCGCATTTGAAGGAATTCCTTGTAAAGGATGGCCAGTATCCTGCTCATCAACCCGCACCTTCCTTTTTGAGTCGAGTCACGAATCCGCCGCCGACTTCCGCCGGGCGAGAGCGATGAATACGTCCTCCAGCGAGGGTGTGACGGGCCGGGGTTCGGCCCCGGTGAATTCCATCAGTGACGGCCGGCGGGATTCGCTTTCCAGCAGCACGTGCAGCAGCGGCCCGTGCACGGTGCACTCTTGAACATAGGGCAGTCTTTCGATGTCGTTAATCCGGTCCATGGCATCGGAAAGTTCCAGTTCCACCAGGTGCCCGCCGATAACGTTTTTCTTCAGGTTGTCGGGAGTATCCACGCCCATCAGCCGTCCTGAAGAAATAAAGGCTATCTTGTCACAGTACTCGGCCTCGTCCATGAAATGGGTGGTCACCATCACCGTGGTACCCGCGGCGGCCATCCGCTGGATAATGTTGAAAAACATCCGCCGGCTGGTGGGACTGACCCCGCTGGTGGGTTCGTCCAAGAATACGATGGCGGGCCGGGAAATAATGGCGCACCCCAGGGCCAGCCGTTGCTTCCACCCGCCGCTGAGGTTGGCCGCCAGCTCGTGCTCGCGTCCGGTCAGCCCGGCCATGGCCGTCATTTCCCGCACCCGGTCTTTGCACTCCCGGCGCGGCACGCTGTAGAGGCCGGCGTAAAAATTCAGGTTTTCTTCCACGGTCAGGTCCTCGTAGAGGCTGAACTTCTGGGACATGTAGCCGATCCTTTTTTTTATTTCCTCGGTTTCCCGCACCAGGTCGTGTCCCAGCACGGTCCCCGTACCGGAGGTGGGCTCAAGGATGCCGCACAGCATCCGGATCGCGGTGGACTTACCGGCGCCGTTGGGTCCGATAAAACCGTATATTTCCCCCGGCCTGATATTCAACGTTAACCGGTCCACGGCGATAAAACTGCCGAAAGCCCTTGTCAGTTCACTGGCAGTCACCGCGTACTCCATCAGACCACCTCCTTTTCAGCAAGGGAGATGAAGACGTCTTCCATGGTGGGGGGTATTTCCCGGATGATCGCGCCGGGGGCGTTTTTGTCGGCCAGGCGGCGCTCCACGGCCTGCCGGCCGGCCGCCACGTCATCCACCACCACGCGGTACTTATCCCCATAAAAGGAGTAGTCCAGCGTTTCGGCCAGGCCGCGGAACATTTCCGGGTCCCGGACATCCACCCGCACTTCCAGCACGCGGGACCGGAAGCTTTTTTTCAGGCCGGCAGGCGAGTCCACCGCCGTCACCCGGCCCCGGTCCATAAAGGCCACCACGCCGCACAGTTCCGCCTCGTCCATGTAGGGGGTGGAAACCAGGATGGTCATACCCTCCCGGTTCAGGCGGTACAGGATCTTCCAGAATTCCTTGCGGAACTCGGGGTCCACGCCGTAAGTGGGCTCATCCAGCACCAGGAGGGCCGGCCTGGTCACCAAGGAGCAGGTAAGCGCCAGCTTTTGTCTCATCCCACCGGACAGGTTGTCGGCAAACCGGTTCTTGAAATCAATCAGGCCGGTCAGTGCCAGTATTTCATCCGCCCTACGGGCGATTGTTTGCCGGTCCAGGCAGTACATGGAGCCGAAGAAGTTGATGTTCTCCATCACTGTCAGGTCTCCGTAAAGGCTGAACCGCTGGGGCATGTAACCCAGGTTTTCCCGGGCCCGCTCCAATTTGCCCGGCGTCTCGCCCATCAGCCTGACCTCCCCGGCGTCGGGGACCACAAGCCCGCACACCATGCGCATCAGGGTGGTCTTGCCCGCGCCGTCGGGACCCACCAGACCGAAAATATCCTGTTTTCCCACGTGGATATTCACTTCGTTAACCGCCTGGACGGCGCCGAAGGACTTAGTGAGCTTTACCGCCTTAATCATGATACTCCCCCGACTGTCAGTTAAATACTACGTCTGCGGGCATGCCGGGTTTCAGCACGCCGTCGGCGTCTTCAACCCTGATCTTGACGCCGAACACAATATTGGCGCGCTCCTGCTTGGTCTGAATGGTCTTGGGGGTGAATTCCCCTTTGGAGGCGATTTCCTCCACTTTGCCGGAGAAAATCCTGGTTTCGCCGCTTACGGTGAAGGTGACCCGCTGCTCCAGCCTGATGTGCGGCAAGTCATCGGTGGGTATATATACCTTGATCCACATATCGGAGAGGTCGGCAACGGTTATCACCGGCGCGCCCGGGGTGACGTACTCGCCTTCTTCGTAATTATGGGACAGCACTTTGCCGTCAAGGGGCGAGGTGATTTTCAGATCATCCAACATTGCCTCGGTGGCCTTTAAAACCGCCTTGCTGCGCTCAACCTCGACCCGCGCGGCGTTAATCTGCTGGGGCCGGTTGCCGGACTCCAACAGGTTCAGCCTGGCCCGGGCCGCCTCGACCTGGTTCTCGGCCAGCTTCAGTCTGTTGGCCGCGTTTTCCAGCATGTTGGCCGCCTTTTCGTACTCGGACTGGGGTATGGCCTCCGCCTCATAAAGGGACTCCAGCCGCGCATAATCGGTGGCAGCCTGTTCATAATCGGCGGAAGCCTGTTCACAATTCACTCCGGCCGTGTCGAGCGCCAGGGCGGCCTCTTGAATCTCCGGGTCCCGGGCCCCGGACTGCAGGTCGGCCAGAGCGGCCTCGGCTTTTAACACGGCCAGGGCGTCCCGCTCCCGCTGAGCCGCCAGGTCGTTACGGGAAAGCTCCGCCACCAGTTGCCCCCTGGACACGGTGTCGCCGGCCTTAACGGTAACGGATTTCAAGGTCCCCTGAATTTTGGCGCTCAGGTCCACCGTGACGGCCTCGACGGTACCGGTGGCTTCAATGGCCGAAGTGTCCCGGTCCAGGTAGTTAAGGTAGCCCCAGTATCCCCCCGCGGTGAGCAGTAAAACCACCAGCACCATGGCAACCCGCTTTTTCATGTCCATTCCCTTTCTCTCACGAGAGAAGATTATCAAATCAATTAATTAAAAGATATTTACTACAGGAACTTGGAAATACACAGGTAAACTAATGCACCAATTTGGTTTACCTAGTGACATAATAGCACCGCCGGACGATACCGGCAATACCGTTTTTTTCACCGCTGCAAGAAAAGAGCCGACTCTTGCGTCAGCCCCGTTTTTAGCCGGAACTATCATAAGGCGGTTCATCTGACAACAGACCGGCAGTTAGAATTCCCGCGGACGCTGACGGGTGTCCCGGCGCTCAACTTGCCGGCCTGGATATGTTTTTGTGCAAATATTGCATATCTACTAACGGTATAAAGCAGCATAAAACTCTAATTGAGTACCGGGGGAGGGACGCCTACGCTGACACGGTTCAACCGGGGATATATGCTAAATGCCGCTTAAGTACCAGTAAAGATGGTTCCCGGCAATTCTTTAAAGTGATGATCGCTGGTAACCACCTTGCAGCCGCATTCCAGACCGGTAGCGTAAACAATCGCGTCGGCCATAGGTAGATCCCACCGAAGAGATACATCGGCGGCAACAAGCGCCAAGCGGTCGTCAAAAGGAACGAGCTTTGTCTGCTGCATTTGGGCGGCGATAAAAAGGGCTTTTTCTTTACCTTCTTCCCGTGAAATCTTTTTGGTTGCTTCATAAATGACGATGGAAGGTGTGACGATCTCCTCCCGCTGGGAAAAATAGGGTGTGTATTCCTCTGCAAGCGGACCGTCGGCAAGAAACTCGAGCCATCCGCACGAGTCTACGAGAATCAAAACCGTTCCTCCTCGTCCCGCGCCACATCTGTGCTCATCCCGCGCAGGCAGCCGCGCATTTCGGCAAGACGGACGCTCGGAACCAATTTGATGCTCCCGTTTTTGATTATAAGGTGCAGGCGCTGCCCTTTCTTGATCCCAAGAGACTTCCGCACCGCAGCCGGAATAACGATTTGGTACTTACTGGAGACAACCACATCCGACATCAAACTAAACCTCCTCTTACCATAATACTGTCGTTAATATAAATGTAAATTAAAAGGGCGATTCAGTCCATAAACCTTCTATAAGTGCGCCCCGGCCGAAGCAAAATGCCCTCTTCGCGCGGTTCAGCCACAAGAAAAGAACCTTCATCCAGATTATAAGCCCGGCGTAGTGAAGCGGGAATAACCACCGTCCCGCGTTTGCCTATACGGATGGTTTCGGTGCTCGCCATATAAATCACCTCTGAATATCAGAAATCCCTTCTTCATGCCAACAAGCCTTGCCCTCAAAAGCCGATCGGCTAAATTCCCGGAACCTGCATGAAAAGCGGACGACGGTAAGGAGTAATAGTTATTTCCGGGTTACAGGATTTATAATAAGTAAAGTTTTATTTGGAAGGAGAAGGTGTTCCAAATTTGATGAACAAAAAAATACTCGCCCTCCTGGGCGCGGGCCATGCCGTCACCGACGTCAACCAGGGGGCGCTGTCGATGATGCTGGCGTTTCTGCAGCCTGTACTGAGCTTGAATCAGATGCAGGTAGGCCTGGCGATGCTCGCCTTTAATCTAAGCTCTTCGGTCATCCAACCCTTATTCGGAATGTTCAGCGACCGCTTCCGGGCCGCCTGGCTGATCCCTCTGGGCTGCCTGCTGGCAGGGTTGGGCATGGCTTTTACCGGTTTTAGCCCAAATTACCCGTTCCTGCTGATTGCGGCGTTAATCAGCGGGCTGGGTGTGGCGGCCTTCCACCCCGAAGGCTCGAAATACACCCGTTTTGCCAGCGGTCCGCGCAAGGCCTCGGGCATGTCCGTCTTTTCCGTGGGGGGGAATTTCGGCTTTGCGGCAGGTCCCATACTGGCCACCCTTTTCTTCGGGTGGAAAGGCCTGGCCGGTTCTGCGGGATTTTTTGCCCTGAACGGGATAATGGCGCTTACGCTTCTGTTTTTCCTTCCCGCCGTCAAGTCCGCCGGCGCCGGCTCCGCCTCGCCGGCTCCGGCAACCGGAGCGGTCCGGGATGCAGGAAAAAACCCCGGGATGAGCAAAGTAAGGTTGATTGCCGCTGTTGTCCTTTTGGTGCTGGTTATTATCATGCGGACCTGGGTCCACTTCGGCATGGTCACTTTCTTACCCCAGTACTATGTGCATTACCTTCACCATAGCGAGCGGTATGCCGCCTTCCTCACCTCTTTGTTCCTGCTGGCGGGCGCGTTCGGCACCATTACCGGGGGGCCTGCGGCTGACCGCTGGGGCCTGAAAACCGTGCTCGTTACTTCCATGGCCCTGATGGTTCCGTTTTTGTATCTGTTTACCCACTCAAGCGGGATTTGGACGGTACTGATAGTGGCACTGTCCGGTTTTGCCGTAATATCAACTTTTGCCGTGACCATAGTTTTCGGCCAGGAGCTGCTGCCCAACAATGTCGGACTGGCCTCCGGCCTGATGATGGGCTTCGGCGTCGGCGCGGGCGGGGCGGGGGCGGCTCTTCTGGGCTGGGTTGCCGACCACTGGGGGCTTCCGTCCATATTTCACGTAATGATTGTTTTTCCGGCAATCGGCCTCTTTCTGGCGCTCTTTCTGCCGGGCCGGCCCGCCGCGGTGATGAATCGTTCAAGGCCGGCCGGATAAGAGATTTGTTGTAAGAGAGGCAATGATGAAACAGCGCTTTCTTTTTGCAGTCATCGTAAGTATTTTTGTCCTATGCGGCTGCGGCACAAGGAATGAAACGACGGACAGGCCATCAAACACCCCGCAAGACGGGCCGGCCGCACAGCACTCCACGGCGAAGCGGCCTGATTCGCGGAATGCCGGACAGCAGGCTGAACTGCCGGCAACACTGGTTGAGGGTATCGTGACCAGGGTGGTTGACGGCGATACGTCGTACATCAGAATAGCAGGCGGCCTTGTGAAAAAGGTTCGGTTTACCGGGATCGATACCCCGGAGACAGGGCATCCGAAGACGGAGGAACCATACGGGAAAGAAGCGGCAGAATACACCCGTTCACGGATATTGGACCGGCGGGTCTGGCTGGAAGTTGACGTTCAGGAAAGGGACAGATACGGGCGGCTGCTTGCGTACGTTTGGCTGATCCCGCCGGCTGAAATCAGCGACGCAGAAATCCGCAACCACCTGCTAAACGCCGACTTGCTGCTGAACGGGTACGCGCAAATGCTTACAATGCCGCCGAACGTTAAGTACGTCACTTATTTTAGGCGCTGTCAGACCGAGGCGCGCGAAAAGAAGCGCGGCTTGCACGGGATGGACGGGCAGGCCTCCAAACGGGATAATTGAAACGCCGCCGCGGCCACGAAAAACCGGGGGCCGCCGATTCTCGTTCCCCGGTCAGTAGCGGATATAGTACGGGTGGATAAGGAAGGAGAGAGTGAAGGGGACAAGAAAGACGCATCCTACGCACCTAAGCTCCTGTCCCTACATAAGATGGGATAAAATGGCTATAGGGAAGTGTGGAGCGTGTCCGAAATTCTATCGGGAACCTGTCTGGTCCGGGAGCCGATACCGCTGGACCAGCCGGCCGCCGATTTCACGGCGGAGGCATATTTCCGGGGAGAAAGAGCGCGCATAAAGCTGTCAGCCCTGCGTGACAAGTGGGTGGTGCTGTTCTTTTACACGGCGGACTTTACCTTTGTTTGACCGACGGAACTGGCAGCCGTGGCTGTCCGGTACGACAAATTCAAGAAACTCGGCGCCGAAGTGCTGGGTATCAGCACCGACAGTGTTTACTCCCACAAGATATTTGCGCGAACTTCACCCTCGGCGAAGAAGGTGCGGTATCCCCTGCTTTCCGACCAGACCGGCGCTGTCTCGCGATGCTACGGTGCATATAATCCGGTAACAGGCACCGCGAGCCGCACCACGGTGATTATTTCCCCCAAAGAACAACTGGTGAAGTACTTCTGCAAGTATCCCGGTACGGTAGGAAGAAACGCGGATGAATTAATCCGCATTCTTGAGGCCCTTCAATTCACGGCGTCCACGGGGCTCGGCGCGCCCGCGGGCTGGCAGCCGGGTGATCCGGGCATTCCCAGGGATTGGGCTTTGGTGGGGCAAATATGATCTTCGCTTAACGACTCAACTCTCGCAGTAAAACAAGCGGCGCAAAAACACCCTCATCATACTCAATGTACGTCTTGGGTTCGAAGTTGGTGGCGGACCTGCAGTCCCTTCCGGAAGTTGTTAAAGCAGGGTTCCACGTTCGGATTGCTAGACAACTGCCTGTGCAGGTCCTTGAACTTTCCGGTGTGAAAGATTATCCCGTTCTCGTCGGCCCTGTACAGCAGAAGAACCCTGACGGGATTCCACGGTCCTTTCTTCGAACTGAAGGCGGCGGTTTTCGTCGTATGAATATAATGAAAGAATAGGCCGGTGTGCGGTGTGCTGTCCGTTTCAGGGGTCGATTCCGCGAAGTCATTCGGTTCCTGCGTTAAGAGGTTCTGCGCCGCTATCTTCGGGCGGTGTAAAGCCGTTTGTTCCCGTACAGTCTGTCGACGACCGCGTCCACGTCAGTCCGCGACAAGCTCGTGGTGAGCTTCGCGTCCGCGCCCAGACAAACCGCCAGGAGCTGCATGTAATGGAGCACCGGTATCTCAAAGTAGATCCGGCCCTTCTTCTGGAGGAAGTCCTGCGCCGTATCCAGCTGAATCAGGCAGGAACTGCAGCCGGTGACGATCAGGTCGGGATTGATCTCTTCCTTCATTGAGATCAGCTTTCGTTCCACGAGCCTGAAGGATTTCTCCATGTCCGTGTTGCGCATGGCCCCCATACCGCAGCAGTCGAGCATCTGCTTGTAATTCGGGGCCGTTGCTCCCATCGCTTCGCATAGTTCGCGAAGGACCCTGGGGTGGAAAGCGTTCTCTTCCTGGTCGTGAAAGACCACTTCGGGCCACAGAGAAAGGCAGCCGGGCTGGATTGCGACCACGAGCCCGTCAAGCCTGTGTTTCAGCAGGCTCTTAACTTTCTCGGGGCCGATTTCCTTGTGGATATAACGCACCGCGTGTCTTATCCGGCTTGTTCCCTTGTATTCCTTGCCGATCTCCTTGAGAAGCTCGTTCACCCGGGCCTTGATCCTGGGCTGTGTTTTCATTTTATGCGCGGTCCTGGCCAGACTGCCGTGACAGGTGCTGCACACGGTAATCATATCGACGCCTTTTTCTTCCGCGATGCAATAGTTCCTGGCCCCGAGGGCGCACCAGCCGACCAGGTCTATGGAGGGCATCGTGCCCCAGGTGGGACAGCAGGACTGTCCCTCAAGGTCGTCGAGTTCCACGCCTAACACCGGGAACGTGTACCGCACCGCTTTTTCGAGGTCGGGCCGGTTGAAAGCCGTATTGCAGCCTATGAAGAAACCTACTTTCATTTACGCACCTTCTAAGAGAGTGTTGTAAAACAAATAAATCAATAGAAATATCACCTATCAGCTTTCAGTGCGACGGCATCCTAAACCGTGTCTCCCATGGGTATAATCCCGAGGTTGATCAGCACCGTTTTACGCATTATGGCACGCACTTCCTGAAGCGATTCCGGGTTCGTAAGGGTTGACGGCGGTTTTTCGGGTAATCCGAGATTCTTCCTCGGGTTGCCGGCTTCCGACAGATAAACCGCATGTCCAAAGTCGTAAAGCGACTTAATCCCTTCAAGGGCCATGGCCGGCAGCGCGTATTCCTGCACGGCGGCCCGGCGTACGGCAAGAATTATTTCGAAGGGGTCGACATCCCTGGGGCATAACTGGGTACACCGGTTGCATGCCTGGCATGCCCAGATGGAAACGTCGCTCAGCAGCTTCTCCTTGGTGCCCAGAAGAATCGCCTGGATGACCCGTTTGTTGAAAAAGGGGAAACCCGCCAGGACAAGCGGGCAGGCAGCAGCACACTTAGCGCACTGGTTGCACTGAAAAATGCCGTCAGCGCCCAAGTTCTTGATTTCATTTGTAAACCGGAGACCTTCCGCCGATATTTCTATTTCTGTTCTTTCTTGGTCCTCAAACATTCTGCGCCACCTTCCGGTTCCTTAGCATACAACAACGTCTGCTGCCCCGATTGCTAATCTGCCCGGGAACCGGCCGTACGGTCGCTGATACCTTCTTTAACAATTAAGCCGGCCCAAAAAGGTGCAGGATGAATCCTGTGGAAAACAGGATCATGGCAGCGGCGCCGAAGTCCAAGTCACAAGTCTCACGGCGCATGTTTGGGATACTGCCAAATCATATTAAACTTCGATACGATGTACCATAATTCCTGCTTGTTCGTAGGTTCGGAATAATTTACCTGGATGTGTCAATGATTATTAATGTACAACCGCTAACCGGCCTTATCGAAGTCCGGCGGCGGGCAGGAAAGAAAAGAGTTGACAGCGGCCGGCGCTTGTGCTAAATTACTTAGGGCGTAATGTATGAAGCGCGTCTTTTTTTTACCTTAATAGAGGCGGTGTTTGAGGTGCGTATCGTTATTCAGCTTGCTTGTACGCAGTGTAAAAGACGGAATTATGCTACGAGCAAGAACAAAAAGAACGACCCGGGCAGAATTGAGTTTAAGAAATACTGCCGGTGGTGTGGGACACATACCCTGCACAAGGAGACAAAATAGATTGAGCAAGGGGCGGGATTATGGCCGTCATTAAATCCAAGAAAGAGAAAAAGGGCCGTACCCAGGCGGAAAAACCAGCACCCACGCAGAAGGGGAAAAAGGTTAAGACGATAAAAGGTTCTCCATCCGAGGATACGCCAAAGGGAGCGGTGGTCGAGGAGATCCGGCGGGGGACCCTTAAGCGTGATGTCGCCAAAAAAGACGTTGCTAAAAAAGACGTTGTTAAAAAAGAAGCGGCTAAGAAAAGTCTGGATCCGGGTAGGCTTATAAGGACCGTCAGGCAGTTCTTTGCCGGGACGTGGCAGGAAATGAAGAAGGTACACTGGCCGACCCGGCGTATGGTTGCCATTTATACCGCTGTGGTACTAGTGGTTGTGGCTATTGTAATGGTAATTATCTGGATTGCGGATTCCATCTTCAGCCGGGTCCTGCAATTCATCATTAAATCATGAAGCTGAAGCGGTTTGATTATTGACGGGAGCGATAAGTTTTAAGGAGGTGAGGGAGGGGCAAGCCTCCCTGCCGTGATTGAGTATGAGTAAACAGTGGTATGTAATACATACCTATTCCGGTTACGAAAATAAGGTGAAAGCCAACCTGGAAAAGAGAATCGCTTCCATGAACATGGGGGATAAGATTTTTCGCATTGTTGTGCCGGAAGAAGACGAGGTTGAGATAAAGGACGGAAAGAAAAAGATACTCAAGCGTAAGATATACCCCGGCTACGTCCTTGTCGAGATGATTATGGGGGACGAATCATGGTACGTCGTGCGTAATACTCCCGGCGTAACAGGTTTTGTGGGCAGCGGCAACAAGCCGGTGCCGTTGACCGAGCCCGAAGCGGAACAGATACTCAAACAGGCTGAAGGTGATATCCCGAGGATAAGGATTGACCTGACACCCGGAGAGAAGATCCGGGTTACGTCGGGGCCGTTCCAGAACTTTATCGGGGTATTGGAGGAGATAAATACCGAGAAGGCCAAACTGAAGGTGTCGGTTTCGATGTTTGGCCGCGAAACGCCTATAGAACTGGATTATTCGCAAGTGGAAAAGATAGTGTAGAAGGGGGTGTGCTGATTGGCAAAAAAGGTTCAGGCGATAGTCAAACTCCAGGTTCCCGCCGGTAAGGCGACGCCGGCGCCGCCGGTCGGCCCTGCTTTGGGCCAGCATGGAGTTAACATAATGGCTTTCGTGAAGGAGTACAACGAGCGGACGGCCGCTCAGGCCGGTTTGATAATCCCGGTGGAGATCACCGTTTATGAGGACCGCTCTTTCAGTTTTGTCTGTAAGACCCCGCCGGCGGCGGTGCTCTTGAAGAAAGCGGCCGGAATTGAGACCGCTTCCGGGGAGCCCAACACCAAGAAGGTCGGTAAGGTGCCGCGGTCCAAGGTGAAGGAGATCGCCGAACTGAAGATGCCCGACCTTAACGCGGCGTCTTTAGAAGCGGCTATGCGTATGGTTGAGGGCACAGCCCGCAGCATGGGTATAGAAGTAGTCGAAGGCTGATTACGGATGTGGGAGGAGCTTGGAACTTGCTCCGCTATGACCACAAGGAGGTATTTAAGTGCCGAAAAGCGGAAAGAAGTATACAGACGCGCTGAAAAAGGTGGACAGAACCGTACTTTACGGTGCGCCCGAAGCCATGGAGCTTGTCAAGCAGACGGCGACCGCCAAGTTTGACGAAACGGTGGAAGCCGCGATAAGGCTGGGTGTTGATCCCCGTCATGCCGACCAGCAGGTCCGCGGCGCGGTCGTGCTGCCGCATGGAACCGGGAAGACGCGCCGGGTGGTGGTCTTCGCCCGCGGGGAGAAGGTCAAGGAGGCCGAGGCCGCCGGAGCGGACGTTGTCGGCGCGGAGGACCTGATTGCGCGCGTGCAGGGCGGATGGTTTGACTTTGACGTTGCCATAGCCACTCCCGATGTGATGGGCATGGTCGGTAAGGTGGGCCGTATACTAGGTCCGCGGGGGCTGATGCCGAACCCCAAGACGGGGACGGTTACCTTTGACATCGCACGGGCTGTGGCCGAGGTAAAGGCGGGTAAGATCGAATACCGGGTAGATAAAGCGGGCATTATACACGCCCCGATCGGCAAGGTTTCTTTCGAAGCGGATAAGCTCGTCGAGAATTTGCGGGTTCTGGTTGAGGCCTTGGTCCGGGCGAAGCCTGCGGCGGCCAAAGGCCAATACCTGAAGGGGGCTACCGTTTCGTCAACGATGGGCCCCGGGGTAAAGGTTAACCTTTCGAAAGTCGTGTCCTAAAAGAAGTAATCAGGAAAAACACCGCCTCAAGCGGTCAAAGCGATTAACGGAATCGGGATGTTTTTGGAGCCAACGAAGTTTTTCGAGTCTGACCTCCTGCATCCTGCTTCTGAAAGCTGTAGACAGTTGGTGTCGCCGACTTAAAAGCATCAATATGCTGCCAACCGAGGCCTGAATGAGAAACAACGGGGTCTTTATGTCTACAGGCCTCGTTTTTATTTTCGGCTGATTTAAAAGTTTGAAGGCCGTTAGAAACGAGCATAGCGCGAAAGCCGGGGTGGGGATGGGGTGGAGCGTACCGGTCGGGTATGTGAGCACCCAGACCCAACTCGCTGCCAAAACTATGTGAAGTTTGCCAACGGGCTTCCCGAGAAGGGGGGTGGTATGGACGTGCTAACGCGCCAACGCAAAGAAGAAATGGTGGAAGAACTCACCGGAATGTTGAAGACGGCTAAAACCGTATTCATTGCCGACTACAAAGGTATCACCGTCGCAAGGGTAAGCGATCTGCGCAACCGGCTGCGGGCGGTCAACAGCACAATCAGGGTGGCGAAAAACACCCTTGTGAAGATTGCGGCGAAAAACGCCGGTATCGAAGGGATGGACCAGTTCCTTGAAGGACCGGTAGCCCTTGCCGTGGTTTACGGCGAACCTGCCGTATCCGCCAAGATATTGTCGGGCTTTATCCGGGAATTCAAGATTCTTGAGATAAAGGGTGGTATTCTCGAAGGCAAGGTGTTATCCGGGGATGATGTTAAGACGCTTGCGGAACTGCCGCCTTATGAGGTGCTGGTGGCGAAAGTGGTCGGCGGCCTGAAGTCGCCGCTTTACGGGCTGGTGAACGTAATGAACGGCCCGCTGCGCAACCTGGTCTACGTTTTGGAGGCGGTTCGGGAAAAGCAGGCGAAAGCCTCATAGGTTTAATATTTAATAATTAATAATTCAGGAGGAAACAGAAGTGGCTAAGATAGCAGAAATTATGGATTCGATAAAGGGCCTTACGGTGGTGGAACTGGCTGAACTGGTTAAGGCGCTCGAGGAAGAGTTCGGGGTAACCGCGGCGGCCCCCATGGCCGTGGCCGCTCCGGCGGCTGCCGCAGCGCCCGCGGCGGCGCAGGAAGAAGAACAGACGGAGTTTGACGTAATCCTGGCTGCGGTGGGAGACAAGAAGATCAACGTCATTAAGGTTGTGCGCGAGATTACAGGTCTTGGACTTAAGGAAGCGAAGGATCTCGTTGATAATGCGCCGAAACCGGTTAAGGAAAAGGTCAACAAAGAAGAGGCGGAGGCCGTGAAAGCCAAGCTGACTGATGCCGGCGCGACAGTAGAGGTAAAGTAACCGCTTCCCGTAACGCAATAAAAGCCTCTCCTTCCTTCCGGGACGGACGGGGCTTTTATTTAGGGACGATGAAGAGTTACTTCCCCTGCCGGGCCGGAAGTCCGGCGTATGACCTTGACCGCGGTGACCTGCGGCTGATGTTGTTATATCGTTGCAGGGAGGTTTACCCTGTGCTATAATAGCATCGGTTTTTTGTTCACGGGAGATTATTTTACTGTTTAACCTGTTCTAGGAGGTGTCAAAAAAAATGAAGAAGGATATTCACCCGAAGTATGGTCCGGCGCGTGTGGTCTGCGCCTGCGGCAATACCTTCGAGGCAGGCTCTACCAAGCAGGAATTACGCGTGGAGGTCTGTTCCAAGTGCCACCCCTTTTATACCGGGCGGCAGTTTGTTGCGGAACGGGGAGGCCGCGTGGAGCGTTTCCGTAAAAAATACGGGATGTAGCCATACCATACAAACATTACCGGAACGTTTCAAGACCACTGAAACAGAGGCTCGAAGACCGGATGAGGTATCGTTTGGCTCGGAAGTGTTTTTGCAGGATATAAATAAGGTGGGAAGTTGGTTCCTGAACGGCGTCCGGGTACGGGCTGTCGTCGGTTCCGAGTTCTCACCTCTGATTTATAAGCCGCGCGGCTCCAGACGTGAATCAACCGTATCTTTGTCGGAAATACAAGAACGGAGCCACAAGTAACAGGATTCCCAGCAGGTCCGACCCGTGAAGTCCAATATCGGACGTCGTTGCCTGGAGGGAGCTGTTTTGCAGCGGCCTTCCATACCGCGTTCAGAAAGCTCGGGGGGTAAAGTGAAAAAAGATGAAGTAGTGTACGGCGGGCAAGCGGTCATCGAAGGCGTGATGATGCGCGGTCCCCGGTCCTGGGCGGTGGCCGTACGCCGTCCGGATGAATCCATTGTGGTGAAGCGGGAACCGTTGAAGGGCTTGAGCGCCCACCGAATATGGCGCCGTCCTTTTATCCGGGGGGTAATGGTGCTTTATGATGCGCTGGTGATAGGAATCCAGGCCCTGACGTATTCCGCGGAACAAGCTGTGGGAGGCGAGGAGGAGCATCCGGTTGGCCGCTGGGAGATCGCGGCCACACTGTTTTTAGGCCTCGGTCTGGGGGTAGTTCTATTTGTGATTATACCCACAGGACTTGCGCACCTCGTGAGAGATCAGGTGCCTTCAAGCCTGGGGCAGAACATTATTGAAGGAGTCATACGACTTTCGGTTTTTCTGCTGTATATCCTGCTGGTCGGTTTGATTCCGGATATACGGCGTGTTTACGCTTATCACGGCGCCGAGCACCGGGTGGTCAACGCCTGCGAAGCCGGAGCCGACCTAACGCCGTCCGGCGTGCGCCGGTTTTCGGTCTTGCATCCGCGCTGCGGCACGAGTTTCTTGTTGGTGGTGCTGGTACTCAGCATTTTTGTCTTTTCGCTCCTGGGAAAGCAGGTCTTGTGGTGGCGTATAGTATCCCGCATTATCCTGCTGCCGTTAATCGCAGCGGTCAGTTACGAGATGAACAGATTCGGCGCGTGCAGGATGCATAATCCGTTAGTCAAAGCGATGATTACGCCGGGTTTGTGGCTCCAGCGGATGACCACGCGTGAGCCGGACGATTCCCAGGTGGAAGTGGCGCTGGCCGCGCTGGAAGCGGTGCGGGTGAAAGAAGGAGAGCATAATGTTCGAGAAACTGGCTAAACTCGAGGAGCGTTACGAGGAGCTCACAAGCATTATCGCCGATCCCGAGGTGGTGTCCGATTATTCCCGCTGGCGGGAATACGTTAAAGCAAGGGCGGAAGTCGAATCGGTCGTAACGGTCTACCGGTATTATAAGAACGTTGTCCGGGAGATTGAGGACGCGGAAACCATGCTCCGGGAAGAAAAAGACCTTGAACTCCGGGAACTGGCCGAGGAGGAGCTGGAGGCGCTGAAAGAAAAGAAGGAGAACCTTACCCGGCAGTTGGAGGTTCTTCTCCTGCCGAAGGACCCCAACGACGAGAAGAACGTTATTATTGAGATCCGGGCCGGTACGGGGGGCGAAGAGGCCGCCCTATTCGGGGCTGACCTTTTGCGGATGTATCTGAAATACGCGGAAAGGCTCGGATGGCGGGCGGAAATCCTGAGCTCCAGCCTGACGGACCTCGGCGGCGCAAAAGAAGCCATTGTCCTTATCGAGGGGCGCGGAGCTTACAGTCAGTTAAAATTTGAAAGCGGGGTCCACCGGGTGCAGCGCGTTCCCGATACCGAGGCGAGCGGGCGGATTCATACCTCGGCGGCAACGGTTGCCGTCCTGCCCGAAGCGGAAGAGGTGGATGTGGATATAGATCCCAAGGACCTTCGGGTTGATGTCTTCTGTTCGACCGGCCCAGGCGGTCAGTCGGTGAACACCACCCAGTCGGCGGTCCGGGTTACGCACGTTCCGACCGGCATTGTGGTAAGCTGCCAGGACGAGAAATCGCAGCACAAAAACCGTGATAAGGCGATGAAGGTGCTTCGGGCGCGGCTGCTGGACCGGATGCAGCAGGAACAGCAGGAAGCGATTGCGCAGGAGCGGCGGACGCAGGTGGGGACCGGCGACCGCAGCGAGCGCATCCGTACATACAACTTCCCCCAAAACCGGGTCAGCGACCACCGTGTCAACCTGACGTTGTACCGGCTCGAACAGGTGATGGCGGGAGATTTGAGCGAGTTCATAACCGCGCTTGTTACATATCACCAGGCCGAGCGTTTGCGCCGGATGGGGTAAGGCATTTTTGCGGGGACGGGTTGATGCAGTTACAGGAAATGCTGAAAAAAGGGACCGCAGAGCTTATAACGGCCGGTATCGAATCCCCGCGCCTCGACGCCGAGGTGCTTCTGGCGGCGGCTCTTCGCTGCGAAAAAACGTTGTTTTATCGGGAACCGGGCCACCGCGTCACTCGGGAAGAGGCGGTGGCTTTTACGTCGTTTGTCCGGAGGCGGGCCGCGCATGAACCGATCGCTTATATCACCGGTGAGAAGGAGTTCATGGGATTAACCTTCAACGTATCCGCGGCGGTCCTGATCCCGAGGCCCGAAACCGAAATCATGGTGGAAACGGCCTGCACCCTGCTTCAGGGAATTGAATCGCCCGTATCGGTCGATGTGGGTACCGGGAGCGGCGCCGTGGCGGTCAGCCTTGCCGTTCTGGTGCCGGGTACGCTTGTCCTGGCGTCTGATATCGGGCCGGGGGTTGAGGCGGTGGCTAAGGGCAACGCCGCGCGGCACGGGGTGGCCGACAGGGTAGCCTTTTACCGGGGCGACTTGTTGGCGCCGTTTCTGGCCGGAGCGTATTCTTTTGACCTGGTCACGGCCAACCTCCCGTATGTTCCCGCCGGGGAATTGGCGGGACTGCCGGAGGAGGTGCGGCATGAACCGAGGTCCGCTCTTGACGGGGGCTCCGACGGATTAGACCTGTACCGCCGGCTGGTTCCCCAGGCGGAGAAGCTTGTGAAGCCCGGCGGTTACCTCCTGATGGAAATCGGCCCCGGGCAGGGGAAGGCGGCGCTTGAACTCTTGAATTCCGCGGCGTGGGAAGCGGTCATTAAACCGGACCTGGCCGGACGGGAACGTCTGGTGGTGGCGCGGCGCAGGGTTTGACCCGCGGAATTTCATGCTTCCGGGAGGCAAAACTGTCCTGGGTTATTAAGACGCTGTGATATACTACATTGAAAAAAGGTGACGGTTTTAAAGCGTTATGCCTGAAACAACTGTCTGGCGGGTTGACGGCAGCCGCCCCGATAACGTGGTGCTCTCCAAGGCCGGGGCATTGATCGCCCGGGGCCGACTGGTGGCCTTTCCTACGGAAACGGTATACGGGATAGGGGTGAACGCCCTCGACGAGGCCGCGGTCCGGGCTCTTTTCGCCGCAAAAGGACGGCCGGCTGATAACCCGTTAATCCTTCATCTGGCCGCGCCGGAGGATGTGACCGCATACGTCGGGGAGGTTACGGCGCTTGCTGCGGGGCTTATGGAAGCCTTTTGGCCCGGACCGCTTACGCTGGTCTTCAGGGGGGCGGGAAGATTGCCCCGGATGGTGACCGGGGGGCTTGAAACGATTGCCGTGCGCGTTCCGGCACACCCGGTGGCCCTGGGCATCATCCGTGCGGCGGGTGTTCCCGTGGTCGCGCCGAGCGCCAACGCTTCCGGTAGACCGAGCCCCACCACCGCGGCGCATGTAATGGCGGACATGGCCGGAAAGATCGATGCGGTGGTCGACGGTGGTCCCACGTTTGTCGGAATTGAATCGACGATCCTGGATGTGTCGGGGGACGTCCCCAAGATATTGAGGCACGGGGCGGTCAGCGTCGGGGAAATCGCGGCCGTTTGCGGCATGTCCCTGCAGGAGGAATTCCTGCGCAAGGAACAGAAGCCGACCTCTCTGTCACGCGCCCGGCTTATTCTGGTGGAAGGAACGCCGGGAAGCGTTACGGATGCAATTGTGCGCCTCCACGCTTCTTTTACGGCGGATGGGAATGATGTCGCCGTCCTGGCCCGGGAAGAACGCGTCGGGCTTTACCCGGGTGTGGTTGCGGCGTGCGGTTCTTCAACCGACAGCCGGTCGGTGGCTGCGGCCCTTTACGCGGCGCTCAGGCAGCTGGAAAACGCAGACGTCATCCTGGTCGAAGGGGTTGCGGGGGAAATGGGGGCGGCGGTCCGGCAGCGGCTGCATGAGTTCGCGTCGCAGGTGGTCCGGGCGGAGGGCGGGTCATGAGTTTCTTCACGGTGATACTGCTCGCGGCAGCCCTGGGGATAGACGCTTTTTCCGTCTGTCTGGGGATCGGGCTTGCAGGGATAAGCCGAAGACGCGGGTATTTATTGATAGCCACCATTGCGGCTTTTCACGTTGTAATGCCGCTTATCGGATGGTGGGTGGGTGAGGCGCTGGGAGAATACCTCGGGCGCCTGGCGGGAATGATTGGAGCAGCCTTGCTTTTCTTCCTTGGCGGAAGGATGATTTACACCGCGGTGCGTAGCGGCGCCCAGCGTAGGGCGCGTGCACTACGCCCGGGGATACCGGGCCTTGTCGCTGTCGGTGTCAGTGTCAGCATGGACGCCTTGAGCGTTGGTTTCACCCTGGGTGTTTACCGTTTTGAGCCCTTTACCGTTGTAGGAACGATCGGGATAGTCGCCGGGTTGATGACCGCGCTGGGGTTAGGTCTCGGACGGGTAATTTCCGTCCTCGTGGGCCGGCGTGCGCAGTTTGCGGGCGGCCTCATTCTATTCGGCGTCGGGTTTAGCCTGTTACGTTGAGCCGGCACTTAGCGGGAAAACAATTACGTTATACGGTTAAGTAGTGCTCTGCTGAAAGAACCTTATTGTTTTTACCGGGGAAAACTTCTTGGTGCTGGACGGGGGGTGAGAAGATGCCGCGGATATTGTTTGTCTGTACTGGAAACACTTGCCGGTCGAGCATGGCGGAAGGCGTCTGCAGGAACCTGCTTTCCGCCGAAGGGGCAAAGGACGTTGAGGTTGCGTCAGCCGGCGTTTATGCTTTGTCGGGCGCCCCGGCTTCTTATGAGGCCGTGGAAGCCCTGGCGGAGTGGGGAATAGACCTGACCGGTCACAAGGCCCGTTATTTAACCCCCGAAATGGTGCGTGAGGCCGATCTTATACTGACGATGACCGCGCATCATAAAAAAGCCGTTGTGGAAATGGCGCCGGAAGAACAACAGAAGATATACACTCTCGCCGAATATGCCGGTTTTGGCGGCGATATACCGGATCCTATCGGCAAACCGCTTTTCTTTTACCGTCAATACGCCGAAGAAATACGCCGGCTCTGCCGGTTGGCGCTGAACCGCTTCCAGGCGGAGTGCGAAAATGACTCAAAACCGTAAAACACGGAGTTTTGCAACGTCTTTCCGGCAACAGGGGAAAAAGTTCAGCATCCTTATAGGAAACGGGCGGACTTCTGTAGAATGCTCTTGGGATGGCGTCTGATGTCCTGCATCCGGCATCTGAAATAGGGGGTCTTGTTTTGCGGGTTGCTGTCGGTTCCGACCACGGTGGTTTCAGACTCAAACAGGAGATCCTCAATTTTTTACGGAATCAAAACGCGGAATTTTATGACTTCGGCGCCTTTTCCACGGATTCCTGCGACTATCCCGACGTGGCGTCGACTGTCGCCGAGGCTGTGGCCCGCGGGGAATTCACGTTCGGAATCCTCGTGTGCGGCACCGGCATCGGTGTTTCCATCGCCGCCAACAAGGTGCCGGGGATCCGGGCGGCGCTGTGCCACGACACGTTTTCGGCGCGGATGGCGCGTGAACACAACGACGCAAATGTTCTCACACTCGGAGAGCGGGTTGTGGGCCCGGGCCTGGCGCTGGACATCGTCCGGGCCTGGCTGAACGCGGATTTTGCCGGAGGGCGTCACGCCGGACGGGTGGACAAGATAACCGCAATTGAGCGGCGCTTTGAACCAAGATCTACGATGAATGACAAGAAAAATTAATATTTTGGTTCCGGCTTGTCCGGATTAGGGTTTAAAAGGGGAGGGCAAAAGTTGAGCTCGATGCGGCGCCTCGCCGAGGTTGACCCTGAAGTATTCCGCGCTGTGGAACTTGAACGTTCACGCCAGCAGAACAAGATTGAGCTGATCGCCTCTGAAAACTTCACCAGCAGCGCGGTCATGGAAGCCCAGGGATCCGTTCTTACCAATAAATATGCCGAGGGTTACCCCGGAAGGCGTTACTACGGCGGCTGCGAGTACGTCGACATTGCGGAACGTCTGGCATCGGAACGGGTGCGTGAGCTTTTTAAGGCGGAGTACGCAAACGTCCAGCCGCACTCCGGGACACAGGCGAATATCGCGGTATACTTCGCCCTGCTGAAGCCGGGGGACACCATAATGGGCATGAACCTGGCGCACGGCGGGCACCTTACCCACGGAAGTCCGGTGAATCTATCCGGCACGTACTTCCGTTTCGTACCCTACGGGGTGGAAAAGGAAACCGGCCGCATAAACTATGACGAGGTAGTGAAGGTCGCGCGGGAACACCGCCCCCGGCTTATCATGGCCGGAGCCAGCGCCTACCCTCGTGAAATCGACTTCAAGCGAATGCAGGAGGCGGCGCAGGAGGTGGGCGCCTACCTCATTGTGGATATGGCTCATATCGCCGGCCTGGTGGCGGCGGGTCTGCATCAGAGTCCCGTCCCTTACTCGGACGTGGTCACCTCTACGACCCACAAAACCCTCCGCGGGCCGCGCGGCGGGATAATACTCGCCCGGGAGAGGTACGGCGCGATGATCGATAAGGCGGTCTTTCCGGGTACACAGGGCGGGCCGCTGATGCACGTCATCGCAGCCAAGGCGGTCGCTTTCGGGGAGGCCCTGCGGCCGGAATTCAAGGAGTATCAGCGGCGGGTGGTGGAAAACGCCCGCGTCCTGGCCGCGGCTCTGGCAGATTACGGTTTCGACCTGGTTTCCGGCGGGACGGACAATCATTTAATACTGGTGGACCTGCGCAATAAAGATTTGACCGGTGTCGTCGCGGAGCAGTTGCTCGACGGCGTTAACATTACGGTGAACAAGAACGCGGTTCCTTTCGATACCCAGCCCCCCCGGGTAACAAGCGGCATCCGTCTGGGCACTCCGGCCATGACCACGCGGGGAATGGGCACGGAGGAAATGCTGCGGATAGCCGAGATTATTCACCTCGCACTGGATCACCGGGATGACGACGCATACATAACCAAGGCCCGCGGAATGACGGCGGAACTCTGTAAAAAATACCCCCTTTACGAGGGATAAGATGCGCCCAGACTGGGATGTCTACTTCATGGCGGTCGCGAGCGTCGTTTCCAGCCGCTCAACCTGTTTGCGCCGTAAGGTAGGGGCGGTTATCGTGAAAGAGCACCGCATCCTGGCCACAGGTTACAACGGCGCGCCTTCGGGACTGAAGCACTGTCTCGATACGGGGTGCCTGCGGGAGAAACAGGGGATCAAGTCAGGTGAGCGGCACGAACTATGCCGCGGCCTTCATGCGGAGCAAAACGCGCTGGTGCAGGCGTCGGTATACGGCGTCAGCATAGGCGGTGCGGCCCTTTACTGCACGCACCAGCCCTGCGTTCTCTGCGCCAAGATGCTCGTTCAGGCCGGAATCAGGCGGGTTGTTTTCGGCGGTAACTACCCGGACAAGCTTGCGGAATCCATACTGGCGGAGGCGGGTGTGATATTGGAACGGTTCACCGGAGAGCCCTGGCGGGTGCTGCACCCGCCCCCTAATCCCGGGAAAACCGGAGTTCAGCGGAAGACGGCGCCGGGGGGTTCGGGGCGGATCCTGCGAATCCGGCGACGGTTTGCCGCGGCGGACAGGGTTCAGGGGCGACCGGGATTTCCGGAAGGGGGCGAGAACGGTGACGGTTAAACACAAGGTTATATCACTGCCGAGGCTGAACAGGCTTTCGCCCACCCTCGAATCGACGGCGCTCAAGCTGATGGAAGAGGCCGGGGAACTTGCGCAGGCGATCGGTAAGCTGAGGGGGCTTTCCGGCGAGGCGTGTTACGAGGATACACGGACAGTGATGGAAAAGGTGACAAGGGAACTCCTCGATGTCGCCCAGACGGCGGTGTCAATGATGTTTGTCCTGGAGGAGCACTACGGGATTAATATCGACGTGGCGCTAGAACAGCACGTACAAAAGCTGGTTGATAAAGGATACCTTTCCTCATGAACGTCTCCCCCAAAAAGGTTCTCGTTGTTTTCGGCACCAGGCCCGAAGCCATTAAGATGGCACCCGTCATACAGGCGTTGGAGAGGGCGGATGCCTTTCAGGCGGTGGTCGCCGTTACGGCGCAGCACCGCGAGATGCTCGACCAGGTGCTTGCGCTGTTCGGGATCGTCCCGCGGTACGATCTGAACATCATGCAGGAAGGCCAGACTCTCTTCGGGGTGACGGTCCGCGCGCTCAACGGCCTTGAGCGGGTTCTGCGGGAGGTGCGTCCGGACGTCGTCCTGGTCCACGGGGACACGACCACCACCTTCACCGCGGCACTGGCCGCTTTTTACCTTAAGATTCCGGTAGGGCACGTCGAGGCCGGACTGCGTACCGGTGAGAAATACGCGCCTTTCCCCGAGGAAATTAACCGGCACCTCACGGCGGTGCTGTCGGATGTCAATTTTGCGCCGACGGCGCGGGCGCGGTCCGCGCTTCTGAACGAAGGCGTCGACGCGGGCGGCATATTTGTTACGGGGAATACCGTCATCGACGCTCTTTTCCAGGTGGTGCGGCCGGACTATCGTTTCGGGGACGGGGCATTGGAAACCGCGGTAAACAGCGGGCGGCGCGTCATCCTTGTCACCACCCACCGCCGGGAAAACTGGGGCGAACCTCTGGCCGGCGTGTACAGGGCGCTCAAACGCGTGGTCATGAACCATGACGATATTACCGTGGTTTTTCCGGTTCATCGCAACCCGGTCGTTTCGCAGGCGGCGGCGAAGGAGTTCGCGGATTGTCCGCGGGTGCATCTCACAGAGCCGCTGCCTTACGGCGATTTCGCCAACCTGATGTCGAAGAGCTTTCTTGTGCTCACGGACTCTGGAGGATTGCAGGAGGAGGCGCCTGCGCTCGGAAAACCGGTACTCGTATTGCGCGACGTTACGGAAAGGCCCGAAGCCGTGGATGCAGGCACGGTGATGCTTGTCGGAACAGAAGAGAGCAGGGTGTTTGCAGCGGTGGAAAGACTTCTAAACGACAGCACTTTCTACAAACGGATGGCGGAAGCGGTTAACCCGTACGGTGACGGGCGGGCGGCGGCGAGGATCGAAGAAGGGCTCAGGTGTTTTTTCGGACTGGGCCCGCGACCGGTGGAATTCAGCCCGCCGGTACGTTCCTAAGGTCACAAGATATTTTAAAGTGAACCTTGCGAAAAAAAATTTTCAAAACCGCAGACGAAAATGTATTTTCCGGCAGGAATATTTTTGGTAACGTAGAAAATATACTGCATTGGATAAGCTTATTTTGGGTAGAAAAGGGAGTAAAAGAGTCTGGAATTGTAATTTAAGGAACAAGTAAAAGAGAAAAAACGGAGGAAAAACGCCATCGTGGCCAGCAAGAACGGGTGGGGACGCGTGATGCAGGTATTCGCCCTCACCTCAAGCATTAGTGTGCAGTTCGCAGTGTCTGTTGTTCTGGGCTGGTGGATCGGGGACAAGTTAGACAAGCGGTTCCAATCGGAGATACCATGGATGACCATTGTAGGTCTGCTGGTAGGGGTTGGGGCCGGTGTTTACGGGATTATAAATATAATGGGGCGTTTTTCCCTAAAAGACGAAGAAAAATAACTAGTTACCGGAGTGATGGGTTAGGTGGCGTTGTCGGGAGAGTTCGAGCGGTTTGCCGGCCGTGTTATCCGTGAGGCTGTGTGGGTTCTTGTGGTTTTGATGGTTATGCTTTTATATCAGCCGCATAATACACTGATAGCGAGTTTTACCCTGGGTCTCGGTATCAGTATCATCAACGGATTTTTTCTGAGCCTGCGGATGCGGCGGATGCTGCAGCTTCTGCCGTACGGGGAACACCGGGCAAAATCCTTTATCCAGATGGGTACGGCTACCCGCTGGGTTTTAATAATCACTACATTGTATTTTGCTTCAAAAACAGGCTGGTTCATCCTTCCGGCGGTAATGGGAGGCCTGTTGTTGGTTCCGGCATTCAGTATCGTCGAGGCGATAAGAGCCCTCGTATTAGGCCGTCTTCAGGTCGATGCGTGAGGGCTTCTTTGTTATTTAGTTGATCAAGGAAGGGGGTGAGTGAAAATTTGATGGGAATGAAGCGATTTAAAAGGGTTTTCCTGCTTGGATCGGTTATGGCGTTAATAGTCTTTATTACTTCGGGTTGCGGCGAACACTTTGACCTGCACCATACCGAGGGAGCTCTTAATTTCTGGGGTTTTCCGATAGAGGCGGAGCACTTTAACATCGCCGGTTATGAGGTCGCGTTTAATCTCGGTACCATTTACTACACCTGGTTGGCAATGGCGTTGACGTTGCTGCTCTTACTCAGTGCGGCCAGAGGATGCAACGTGCGGCGTCCCAGCAAGCTGTCTTGCATGATCGAGTTGATCTTTGATTTTCTCGGAGCACAGCTTTTTGACAGCATGGGCAGAAAGAAAGGACAAGGTCTTTACCCGCTCATCCTGACCTATTTTATATTCATTTTGGTATGCAACCTGCAGGGTTTGATACCGACATTGGTAGCGCCGACGACTGACATTAATACCACGCTGGGTTTGGCGTTGATTACCTTCTCCTTGATCTATATTTGGGGGCTTAGATACAGAGGTCTTAAGATGTTTAAGCATTATTTCATGCCGATACCGATTCTGCCGATCGTGGAAGACTTCGCAAAACCGATTACGCTGTCGTTCCGACTTTTCGGCAATTTAAAAGGCGACCACGTTATGGTTTGCGCGTTGCTGGGTCTTATCACCGGTTCGGCGGAATATTTCGGCGGATTTTTGGCCTCGGTGATCTGGCTTTGTTTCGGGATATTCGTTTCCTGCATCCAGGCATTCTTGTTCACAGCGTTAAGTATCGCTTACATTTCTATGGTGGTAAGCGAAGAGCATTAAACGAAACACAAATTTTGCGGAAAGGAGGGATAGTGATGGAGGTTGGTGCTGGTGCAGCTTTAGGCATGGCTCTTGCTGCTGGTCTGGGTGCTCTGGGCGCTGCCATCGGCGACGGTATCGCCACCGGTCAGTGCCTGGCAGGAACAGCCCGTCAGCCTGAGTTACGCGGTCAGCTCATGACCATTATGTTTGTGGGTATAGGTATGATCGAGTCCATTCCGATTATCGCCGTGGTTATCGCGTTCATGCTCATGGGTAAGATCGGTGGGTAAGAACGGTTTTGGGCCCTGGTCCGAAACGAAGGAGTCGCTTTTCGACTTTTATCGGTATTGCTTTTATTAATAATCTTTAGGGGGCAGGTTTTAGTCTTATAAGGCTAAAACCTGCTACCGTACCCTTTTGCGGAAGGAGGGAAAAACCCCGGTGATAGAGATTAACGGGACGATAGTCGCTCAAATTTTTCACTTCCTCCTCTTGTTAGTCCTTCTTCGGCTGGTAGCTTACAAGCCAATATTAAAGGTTTTGGAAGACCGGCAGAAATATGTGGCTTCTAACATAGAACAGGCGGAAAAACAGCGGGCTGATGCAGAAAAGATCAAGACGGAAGTCGAAGCTGAAATGCGCCGTATACGCGAAGAAGCTCAGAAGATCGTGGAAAAGGCCACTAAAGCGAGTGAAGAACAAGCCCAGGCTATCATCGAAGCGGCAAAGCAGGAGGCGACCCGCCTGAAAGAGGGAGCTATGGCGGACATCGAGAGGGAGAAAGATAAGGTTATGGCCGAGCTGAAGGATCAGGTAGCGAGCTTGGCGGTTCTTGTCGCCAGCAAGGTGATCAGGGACGGGTTGAATATCGATGCGCAGCATAAGCTCGTTAAGGACGCTATTAGCGAGGTGAAGAGCCTGCCATGTTAAAAGGTGCGGTTGCTGAACGATACTCGCGTGCGTTATTCGAGATCGCGCAAAAAGAGAACCTGTTGGATAAGATCGAACAGGAACTGAGCGATATCATGGATACCTTGGATGCCTCGCAGGATCTCCGAAGGGTGGTCTTTCATCCCCAGGTTCCGACAAGCGTTAAAAAGGACATCGTTAAAGAGGTCTTCGGCGCCGAGGTGGAACCGTACACGTTGAACTTTATCAATGTGATTATGGATGCCCGGCGGGAAATATTTTTGAAGGACGTCGTCGGAGAATATACCAGGTTGGTTAACGAGACGCGGAACGTCGTCGAGGTTGAGATCACCTCGGCGGTGGAAGTGCAGTCGGCCGACAAGGATGAGCTGGTCAAGGCTCTCGGCAAAGTGACCGGCAAGGATGTCAAGGTGGGTTATCAGGTGGAACCGGAAATCCTTGGCGGCCTTGTAGTCCGTATCGGTAACCGGGTGATAGATTCCAGTGTAGCGCGACAGCTTCAGCGCCTGAAGGAACAGGTGCGCGAAATTCGAGTTGGATAGGGGTGACAGAGGGAAATGAAACTTAGACCGGAAGAAATCAGTTCGATAATCCGCCAGCAGATTGAAAAATATGAGGTGCAGGTCGAGGTCACGGATGTAGGCACCGTTATATACATCGGTGACGGCGTGGCGCGGGTTTACGGACTGGAAGATTGTATGTACGCCGAACTGCTTGAATTCCCCGGCGGCACGCTCGGGATGGCGCTGAATCTGGAAGAAGACAACATCGGTTGCGTTATCCTCGGGCCGTACACGCACATCAAAGAAGGGGATGTGGTCAAAAGGACCGGTCGTATCGCCTCTGTTCCGGTCGGCGACGCATTGCTCGGACGGGTCATTAACCCTGTCGGTGTGCCGCTTGACGGTAAGGGGCCCATTAATTCGGATAAGTTCCGCCCGATTGAAAAGATCGCGTTCGGTGTTATTTTCCGGGCGCCGGTGGACACACCGCTGCAGACCGGCATCAAAGCCGTCGACGGTATGATTCCGATCGGCCGCGGTCAGCGGGAGTTAATCCTGGGTGACAGGCAAACCGGTAAGACCGCCATTGCGGTGGACGCCATCATCAACCAAAAAGGACAGAATTGTATTTGCATCTACGTAGCGGTCGGCCAGAAGTCTTCGACGGTGGCCAACGTGATTCAGAAGTTCCAGGAGTACGGTGCGATGGATCATACCATCGTGGTTGCGGCGTCGGCCTCCGATCCTTCACCGCTTTTGTATATCGCTCCGTTTGCCGGCGCGGCCCTCGGCGAGGAGTTCGTGGATCAGGGGAAAGAGGTCCTGATCGTTTACGACGACCTTTCGAAGCAGGCGGCGGCTTATCGCGAGCTGTCACTTCTCTTGAGACGCCCGCCGGGACGCGAGGCGTACCCGGGTGACGTCTTCAACCTGCACTCACGGCTTCTGGAAAGGGCCGCGAAACTGCACCCGGATTACGGCGGCGGTTCGATGACGGCATTGCCGGTCATCGAGACCCAGCAGGGTGACGTTTCGGCCTATATCCCGACGAACGTTATCTCCATTACAGACGGACAGATCATTCTTGAGCCCGACCTTTTCTACGCCGGTGTGCGTCCCGCCGTCAACGTGGGTCTTTCGGTATCACGAGTCGGCGGTAAGGCGCAGCGGAAGGCGATGCGGCAGGTTGCGGGCCAGTTGCGGCTCGAACTCGCTCAGTACCGGGAACTGGCGGCTTTTGCCCAGTTCGGTTCTGACCTTGATAAGGCGACACTGGCGCGGCTTACCCGCGGCGAGCGTCTGGTCGAGCTCTTGAAACAGGGACAGTACGTCCCGATGCCGATGGAGGAACAGGTCGTATCGATCTATTCCGGCGTCCGGGGTCACCTTGACGATCTTCCTGCCGATAAGGTTCAGGAGTTCGAAGCGGAGTTGTTGAAATATATGCGCGCTCAGGGAGCTGCGGTGCTGCAGGCGATTAAGACCGATATGGAAATTAAGCCCGATACGGAAGGGAAACTCAAGAGCGCAATCGATGATTTCAAAAAAGGCTTTAAGATGCAGTACGGACTGGCGTAGCGTGGAGGTGAGGTAATGCCATCCTTACGTGATTACAGGCGGCGCATAAAAAGCCTCCAGAGCACCCAGAAGATATGTAAAGCGATGAAGGCTGTAGCGACTGCCAGAATGGCGAAGGCGCAAGTAGCGGTTACGGCGGCGCGCCCTTATGCCCGGCAGATTCATGAGGTTTTGGGGCGCCTGTCCAAGGCGGCAGGTGATGTAAGACACCCGCTTTTAGCAGTGCGCGAACCCAAAAAGGTCTGTTATATCGTAATTACCGCAGACAGAGGGCTTTGCGGCGGTTTCAACAGCAATGTCCTGCGCGCGACGATGCGTGAATCCAGCGCGCACCCCGGCGCGGATATCATTGCTGTAGGGCGCAAGGCAAGGAACTTCTTCCGTTTCCGCCGGATACCGATGCAAGGTGAGTTCGTCGGCTTAGGCGATGACATAAAGTTCGCGAATGCCCGGCTGATTGTGAAGGATGCCATCGATAAGTACGCGAGCGGCGAGTATGACGCGGTTTATGTGATTTATTCGAAGTTTGTTAACATCCTTGTTCAGCAGCCCACGGTGGTAAAAGTGCTGCCGGTCGAGCCGCCCGCGGCGGAAGAAGGAGCGGCCGGCGAAGAAAGTAAAAAGGGTCCGCAGCCGCTGTACATCTTTGAACCTTCAGCGGAAGCCGTGCTTTACGACCTGCTTCCGAAATACGTGGAAACAGTTGTTTTTCACGCCATACTTGAGTCAAAGGCCGGCGAGCACAGCGCGCGTATGACTGCCATGGACGGTGCGACGAAGAGTTCGGCGGAAATGATCGACACGTTTACACTGAAGATGAACCGGGCACGGCAGGAAGGTATCACGAAGGAGTTGCTGGAGATCGTAAGCGGCGCGGCGGCGCTCGAATAAGGCCTTGGAGGAGGTTTGATTGGCACAATGAATGTTGGCGAAATTGTTCAGATAATCGGCGTTGTGGTTGACGTGCGGTTCCCTCCGGGACAAGTGCCTCCAATCTACAACGCACTTAAGATTGAAGCCGAGGGACCTTCCGGGGGAAAGATAGACCTTACCCTGGAAGTGGAGCAGCACCTTGGTAACAACGTAGTACGTACCGTTGCCATGTCCACCACGGACGGTTTAAAGCGCGGTGCAAAGGTTACCGACACGGGCGCGCCGATTTCGGTGCCGGTGGGAAGACCGACGCTGGGCCGTATGATCGACGTTCTCGGCAGACCGATTGACGGCAAGGGTGAGATTAAGACCGACAAGCTCTACCCGATTCATAAACCGGCGCCTCCGCTGGTTGACCAGTCCACAAAGGTGGAGCAGCTTGAAACCGGCCTGAAGGTGGTCGACTTGCTGGTTCCGTTCATGAAGGGCGGCAAGATTGCGATGTTCGGCGGCGCCGGTGTGGGCAAGACGGTTATCGTTATGGAATTGATTAACAACATCGCCAAGCAGCACGGCGGCATTTCGGTGTTTGCCGGTGTGGGCGAGCGGACGCGTGAAGGAAACGACCTGTACATAGAAATGACCGAGTCCGGGGTTATGGACAAGACGATGATGGTGTTCGGCCAGATGAACGAGCCGCCGGGCTGCCGTCTGCGCGTGGGCCTGACCGGTCTGTGTCTTGCCGAGTACTTCCGTGACGAAGAAAACGCGGACGTGCTGATCTTTATCGATAACATCTTCCGTTTCTCCCAGGCTGGTTCCGAGGTGTCGGCACTCTTAGGCCGGATGCCTTCAGCCGTGGGTTATCAGCCGACGTTGGCGACCGAGATGGGCCAGTTGCAGGAACGGATTACTTCCACCACTAAGGGTTCCATCACCTCGGTGCAAGCGGTGTATGTGCCCGCCGACGACCTGACGGACCCGGCGCCGGCTAACACCTTTGCCCATCTTGACGGCACCGTCGTGTTGTCCCGGCAGATCGCAGAGCTTGGAATCTACCCGGCGGTGGACCCGCTCGACTCGGTATCCCGTATTCTGGAGCCGAAGGTTGTCGGAGCGGAGCATTACGCGGTGGCCCGCGGCGTGCAAAAGGTACTCCAGAGGTACAAGGAACTACAGGACATCATCGCTATCCTCGGTATGGAAGAACTTTCAGAAGAGGATAAACTGATTGTGGCCCGCGCGCGTAAGCTGCAGAGGTTCCTCTCGCAGCCCTTCCACGTGGCGGAAGCCTTCACGGGAACACCCGGGAGGGCTGTAACACTCAAGGATACCATCCGTGGGTTCAGAGAGATCCTGGACGGTAAGCACGACGACCTGCCGGAGGATGCCTTCTATATGGTTGGAGGTATTGAAGAGGCGGTTGAAAAGGGCAAGAGGCTCCTTGGGGCCTCTTAAGGAGTGACTGGTAATGGCTGAAAAACTCCAGAAGTTAGTTGTCGTCACGCCGGTCCGCGTCGTTTTTACCGACGAGGTAAGGATGGTAAGTGCGCGCGGCGCCGGCGGTGATTTGGGTATACTGCCCGACCATGCGCCGTTGCTGACGAGCCTGAAGACCGACGCGGTACGCATTCAAAAAGACGGTCAGTGGCGGCAGATGGCGGTCAGCAGCGGTTTTCTGGAAGCCAAAGACAACCGTGTGGTTATCCTTTCCGACGCTGCGGAACTGGCTGAGGAAATAGACGTAGAACGCGCACGCCGGGCCAAGGAACGCGCAGAGGAACGCTTGCGCAGCAAGACGGCAGATATTGACCTCATCAGGGCTGAGGCGGCGCTTCTCCGGGCTCTGGCCAGGTTGAAGGCGGCCGACATGGCGGGACGCCGGTAAAAACCTTTTAACAACAAGACTGTTTTCTATGGGGGCTGTCTCAAATAGCTTTTGAGACAGGCCCCTTTTATTTTCCTTCAGCGGCTTCCGATAAACTCACCGATTTCAATCCCTCCACTAAACACGCCGGCATAACCCCCTGGGAGGTTGCTGCAAAACTGCGCCTGTCTGTTTTAGAAGTCGGATGCAGGATGCCGGAGAGAGACTTCGTTCTTTCCCCTTAAAATGGTAATACTGGTCGGTAAAAGGTAGTATCTTATAGTACGCGCCCTTTTCGGGAGACAAACCATAATAATCGCTCTTCGAAGGGTCGCCGGCGTACATAATGCGGGAAGTCGCGGTCAAACCTGCCTGGGGGGGTAATATGAGGCTGAGAGCAGGACTGTTACTTTTAATGGCAGCCGTCATTTCCATCGTATGGTTTTATCCCGGCAGGGTTGCGAGGGAAAGGGTTGAAATCCGCCAGACGGGCCAGGACATACGGCTGTACCGGCACGGGCCCGGCACCGTGGAGACGATACCGTTGGAGGAATACGTTGTCGGTGTGGTGGCCGCGGAGATGCCGGCTTCGGCGCCGCTTGAAGCGTTAAAGGCACAGGCGGTGGCGGCGCGCACCTATTCCATGCGTCGCATTATTTCGCGGGGGGTGGCCAATAACCCGCACCCCGGTACCGATATCTGCGATGAGCCGAAGCACAGCCAGGCTTATCTAAGCCGGGAGGACCTGAAAAAATCGTGGGGGCCGATCGCTTATTATCGCTACTATTACAAAGTGCGGCGGGCGGTGGCGGAAACCTCCGGACTAGTTATCACTTACAAGGGACAATTAATCGACCCTGTTTATCACGCTTCGTGCGGCGGCTGCACCGAAAACGCGCGCGACGTTTGGAAATTCGATATACCGTATCTAAAAAGCGTTCAGTGTCCTTATGATTTGAAGACCAGACCGGTGGAGAGCCGTTCCTTCACGCTGGCCCAACTCCAAGGTCTTATATCTCCGAAGAACACGACGACAAGCGCTTCCGAGGACGGAAAGGGGGAGGGACAGCTGACCATAACCATCACGGATGTAACCGCAACAGGCAGGCCCAAAGAGGTCGCGGTCAGCGGAAAACCCGTTTCCGCCACGATCGTTCGTGAACGGTTGGGACTTAAATCCACCAGATTCACCTGGAACATTAAGGAGGACCGCGTCTTATTCACCACGGTAGGTTACGGGCATGGTGTAGGGCTTTGCCAGAACGGCGCTATGGGAATGGCCGAAAACGGATGCGGTTTCGGGCAGATACTCACCCATTATTACAGCGGCGTGCAGGTTGTTAAATATTAGGAGTTTAGACTCCATTTTTTGTCGGCTGACACCAAAATGCGATAATTTTCTTCTTGAAGATTATTGGAGAGGCGGTAGTTCTAAATGCATTCCGGTCCGTTAAGCGTATGACCCGTGGATTGCATAACGTTCCGCCCGGTTCAGTAACGTCCGCCTCTCAAGGAACGAATGGATGAAAGACGGCGAAAGCCGCCTCTGGACAAGCATTTCCCTTAATTATGCAGCATATAGTTTAGGTAACAGAGCGGAACCGGGGGGTAGGGTGATGCAGGAGTATATCCAGCGGCGGGTTCTAGACATCTGTGCGTATATACTCGAGACCCAGGCTACGGTCCGGCAGGCGGCGCAGGTATTTAATGTTTCAAAAAGTACCGTGCATAAGGATGTAACAGAACGTCTGCCCTCATTAAATAAAAAAATGGCGCAGCAAGTGCGGCAGGTTCTGGACGTCAATAAAGCGGAACGGCACCTGCGCGGCGGTGAGGCCACCAGGAGGAAATATAAGGACACCGGGTGAAATTTTGCCGAGGCTAAAGGAATTCCCCCAGAATATGTAGAATACACATAGCATCCTGTGCGGTGACGTTTCGTTTCCCGAAGCCGCAATATACGGCGGTTATTTTTTGGGTAATGTTTGGACGAGTCCGCAAGAGAAACAGGGGGGGATCGGATGCTTGGTTTCACTCCGGATATCGGAATTGATTTAGGGACGGCAACGGTACTGGTTTATGTCAAAGGCAAGGGGATAGTGCTGAATGAGCCTTCGGTCGTGGCGATAAACCGCGATGACAACAGGGTGATATCGGTTGGTGAGGACGCCAGGCGAATGCTGGGGCGGACGCCCGGAAATATTATCGCGGTAAGGCCGCTTAAAGAAGGCGTTATAGCGGACTATGACGTTACTGAGAAGATGCTTAGGTACTTTATAATGAAATGCGGGTGCAGGCGATTTCTGCTGCGCCCGCGGGTAATAGTGTGCATCCCGACCGGAGTCACCAGCGTTGAGGAACGGGCGGTCCGCCAGGCGGCGATTCAGGCCGGCGCCAGACAAAGTTTTCTGATTGAAGAGCCGATGGCGGCGGCTCTTGGGGCGGGGTTGGACGTGGCCGAAGCGAACGGGTCGATGGTGATCGACATCGGTGGCGGGACCACGGACATCGCGGTCCTCTCGCTCGGCGGCATCGTATGCTCCACTTCCACACGCGTAGGCGGGGATAAATTTGATGAGGCGATCGTGCGATATGTGCGGCGCGAATTCAATATGATTATCGGCGACCGTTCGGCGGAAGAACTGAAGATCGAGATCGGCACCGCGGTTCCTTCCAGTACAATAAAGCGTTCCGGCAGCATCCGCGGGCGCGACCTTGTCAGCGGTCTGCCGCGTTCCGTAACGGTCAACAGTCAGCAGGTATGGGAAGCGATCCGGGAACCGCTTGACAACATCGTTACCGCCCTCAAGAGTATCCTTGAGTGGACACCGCCGGAATTGGCTGCGGATATTGTGGACAAGGGCATCGTTATGACCGGGGGCGGTTCACTCCTGGAGGGGATTGACACGCTCCTCTCCAAGGAAACCGGTCTGCCGGTCTATGTCGCGGAGGATCCGGTATCCTGCGTGGCGCTGGGTACCGGACGGGCTTTGGGAATGCTCAATGTCCTGTCCCGTTCACGGCACGCACGGGCGCTAAGGGTAGTCTGATGACGCATTACTGGCCTGCGGCGGGAAAGACAAATACCGCCGCTACCATTGAGGCCGCATTGGCCCGGGCCGGGGAACTTAACCTGAAACATCTTGTCGTGGCTTCGTGCTCGGGAGAGACGGCGGCTTTACTGGCTGGATGCGGTCTTAACACGGTATGTGTGGCGCACCAGGTCGGGTTCTCAACGCCGGGCGCAGATGAGATGTCTGTGGAGGCGCGGGCGCGGCTTGAACGCGCAGGGATCAGAATACTGACAACGACCCACCTGATGGCTGGGATTGACCGTTCGCTCAGATTCAAGTTCGGCGGCGTCTACCCGGCGGAAATCATCGCTTCAACGCTCCGTCTTTTCGGACAGGGGGCCAAGGTCTGTGTGGAGATAAGCGTTATGGCGCTGGATGCCGGGATGATTTCTCCCGGCGAGGATGTCGTGGCGGTAGCCGGGACTGCAAGCGGCGCCGATACGGCGGTTGTGATCCAGCCGGCGCATTCGCAGCACTTTTTTGACACCAGGATCAGAGAGATAATCTGCAAGCCCAGGGTTTTTTAACTTAATAAGGTACCTTTATCTTATTGATACACCACGGAATAAAATTTATAATTTAACTGGTTTAACCGCTAACATATTAACTAAACCTTAAGTGAGGTATAAATGCGGCGGTTTTTATTTTTGTCAGCCCTTTTTGTGATCTGTTCGGCCGGGATCTGGTGGACGGTATCCGGGTCGGGCCCGGGACCTGCCGGAGAGAACGCCGGGAGCTATAGCTCCGGGGTTTATCTCGCCGATTCGAATGCCATACCCCGGTTGAGACGCATTCCCGGGGTGCAGGTGGGGGAGGCGGTTTCGCGGGACCGGGTACTGGTCCGTGTGCGCCGTCCGGTTTCGCTCCCGCGCGGAATAGAGTTCAAGCCGTATGTGGTTCCGGACGTTCCCCCGGAAATAAAAGATGCTCCCGCCCGGAAAACACTACTTTTGAATGTCGTCCTCTTCTCTCAAGAAGACAAAAAACATATCGCGAAGGTCGTTTATGCCGCCGGCGGTACGGTCATAAAGGGTGCCGGGGAGGAAGGGACGACACTGCGCGTGAGTCTTCCCGCGGTGTCGGTTGAGAAGCTCTTGCACGAGACGGCGGTCTTGACAGTCGAGGCTTACGAACCGCCGCATTTCCTTTCCGACCGGGCGGCGGCGGTTACCGGAACGGCGCCGTCGCTTGTTCCCGGATTTATAACACCGCAGGGCCTGTCCGGTTTGGGGCAGATAGTGGGGGTGGCAGACAGCGGCCTTGACCGAGGAAACCTGGATGACCTTCACCCCGATTTCAAAAGCACCCCGGGAAAGATGCCGAAGGTGGTCATGCTGCGGTCCTGGTCCGGGGGGAGCACCGCCGACACCAGCGGACACGGCACGCACGTTTCCGGGATTGTTGCGGGAACCGGGGCGGCTTCGGGTGGGGATTACCGCGGTGTTGCCCCGGAGGCCAGCATCTACTTTCAAGCGATCACCAACGCCGACGGTGAGCCGGACCCGCCGGCGGACTTAGTTTCGCTGTTCAAACCCGCTTACAACGCCGGGGTGCGCGTACACGTCGACGGCTGGGGCGGCGGATCAAACGGCTATTCATCCGCCTCATCGCAGATCGACCGTTTTTGCTATTACAACCCCGACTTCCTGCCCGTTTTCGGCGCGGGTAACGGCGGCCCGGCCGGGAAAACCCTTACAAGCGAAGCTAACAGTAAAAACGCCCTGGTCGTCGGAGCGAGCGAGAACCCGCGGCCCCTCCTGGGGTATACCGATCCCGATGCGGTGGCCCGCATTTCCGGTCGGGGGCCGGCGGGGGACGGGCGGATGAAGCCCGATCTGGTGGCGCCGGGGGTAGGGGTGATCGCCCCGGCTTCGCGCAGTGCGGCGTCCAACCCTTCCGGTAACAATACTTACATGCGCCAGGACGGTACGAGCATGTCCGCGGCGGTGGGCGGCGGGGCCGCGGTGCTGCTGCGTGAGTACCTGCGCGGGAAAGAAGGTTATACCACGCCGCCGGCGGCGCTTCTCAAAGCGCTTTTAATCAACGGCGCGCGGCCTCTTGAAGGGTCGGCGGGCGGCGGTTTCGGCATCCTGGATTTCGCCGGTACGGTCATTGCTTTAAGGGAACACACATTCCGGTTTGCTTCCGAAGAACCGGGAGCAGGGGAGGGGGAGCGAATCGGATACGAAGTGACGGTGCGGGATGACGACACGCCCCTGAAAGTGACCCTTTGCTGGACTGATCCGACGGCTCTCGCCGGGGCGTCGCCGGCTTTGGTCAACGACCTCGACCTGGTGGTGGAGGGGCCGGACGGCAGCCGTTACCTGGGGAACGACTTTGCGAAACGGGGCCTGCCGGACCGGCTGAATAACGTGGAGCAGGTCAGCATACAACGCCCCACACCGGGCCGGTACAAAATATTCGTGACCGGTGTTAAGGTAAGCCGAGGGACGATGTCCGACGGGCATATCCGGCAGCCTTTCGCTCTTGTTTACGGACAGCCGCTTAAACACGAGGTAGTGGTTACTATTGCGGACAATACGGTGAAACTTGCGAATGGCGGAACAATACAGACGCCGCAAACGGCGGCGGCTGTTTTAGACGGTAAAGCGATTACACCCGCGCAGCAGGCGATTATCCCGGGCGCGGACCTGTATCTTTGCCCCGACGGAAACAAGGCTTATGTAGTAAGCCAAAGACAATGTCTGTCGCCGGCACGTTTCCTTGAAACGGAGTCCGGAGTCGTAGCGACAAAGGAAACGCCGGCCATTCAAGACGGGGGGTATCTCGTCCGGACGCCATACGTGACCGTACAGAGGAAAAACTTGCCCGCAGAGTCGATACCGCCGGGAGTCAGGGCTGTTTTGAAGATCAACCCGTCGACTCAGGAGGCGTGGGAGGCCGAAGCCGACTGGGTGGAGAAGGATGGATTCCTGGCGATTTTGAATGCGAGCCGTATTTCGCTTATCGGCGGGGAAAGCTATCCGCTTGAACCGGGGTACTCCATAGCCCGTGAAACCGACCCGGTGGGGCTCGACGCGCTGGACCAGGTTTTCGGCCCGCCCACTGTGACCGCAGATATTCCTCCCGGGATTCCGCTCAAGCTCCACCTGGACCCGCAGACTCAGAATGTGCTACATATAGCGGTGCGCCAGAAAGTAATTTCCGGCTTTGTGGAAAAAGTGGCGGATGATAAACTGACTCTGGTCGACGGCCGGACGTATACGTTTTTCCCCGGGGCGCGTGTTTTTCGGGGAACCACCGAGGAATCCCCGGACCGGCTGGCGACCGGGGAACACATCACGGGAAACGTTCTGGATGACCGGAAAGGGTTGCTCCAGGTCCGGGTCGATACGGGGATTATATACGGGCAGATGCTTTATTCCGGTGCAGGAGGGGAAACGCTTAACGTTCAGGACAGCACCGGGAATTACCGGACCTTGCTGATCGCTCCGGGGGCCTGCTTTTATAAAGGCGCTGTTAATCTCGGATCGACCATACTCGGCTCCGGTCAGTGGTTGCGTGTGACCATGGATTCGCAGGGACGGGTGGCGCGCGTAGATGTCGGTGAAGCGACGGGGCAGATGGAAGGCACGGTACAAAGCTGCCAGCCCGAACGCGGGCTGATAGTAATTAACGATGATAATTACCGTGTCAGTGCGGGGAGCATCATTACCAAAGACGGTTATCCCGTCGATCTGGAGTACATCCGGGCCGGCGAAAAGGTATCGCTCACTTTCTGGAAAGAAGATGGTGCGGTTCCTGTCGCTCTGGCGATTAAATCGCGAAATACAGAGCAGGCGCCGGCCTTGGAGGTTTCCCCGCCGGTCTCCGGGAAGCCGCTGACCGGTCGGACCGGGGGAACGCAGCTTTACCTCTACCGGACGGATGGACGCTTGCCGGTGGAAATAGGGCCCACTGGCGAATTTTCCTGCCCGATTGACTGGACAAATCAGGAACCGGTGCGTCTGGTCGCGGCAGACGCCCGCACAGGCGGGGTCAGCGGTCTGTGGGTAGAACCGCGCAGCGCGAAGGTGTTTAGCGATATCGGCGGGCACTGGGCGGAAAAAGAGGTATCGGCGCTGGCCGCCGACGGCCTCCTTGCCGGTTATCCCGACGGAAGTTTTAAACCTGACAGGATATTTACCAGGGTGGAGTTTGCGGCGCTGTTATCGCGTTTTTCGAAGGAAAGCGTTCCGGCAGGCCCCGTGCCCCGTGATACGCCGCTCTGGGCGCGTGAAGCCGTTCAGGATGTGGTTTACAACAGGCTGCTGCCGCTTTTCCCCGACGGAAGCTTCCGGCCGTCGCTACCGGTGGACAGAGCGACGGTGGCGGTGGCTCTCGATTCACTCCTTAGCGGCAGCATTAAGCCCGTCGATACGCCGCCGTACCGGGATTGGGCGACGGTGCCTTCACGGGCCAGGGAAGCGGTGGCCGGGCTCTATGCCCGCGGTTTGATGCGCGGGCGGTCGAACGGCCTTTTTGCTCCGCTGGCGCCTCTAACCAGGGCCGAGGCGGCGGTTGTTTTTTGCCGTTCAAAAAACCTTAACCCAGAATCTTAGCCCGGCCGCCATAGAGTGACCCTCATTAGAAAGGTGACTATCCAACCGCGTTGTTGTTTCAGCTAATAGTGCCCGATAACGGGAAGCCTGAAGCCTGAATAAAAAAAGGAACCGGTGAGGTTCCTTTCTGTATCTTGTGGCAAAAGGGGGGAGTCTTTCATTAAGGGATTTCCACAAGCCAGAGTGTTACCGTTCTCTTGCCGGTGGCTGCTTCCAACCGGGACAGGTATTTCTCCAGCCCGTCGATTTCAGCGTCTATTTTAGCCGTGCCTTCAGGGTCCGCGTTCCGGCTGGCAATAAGGTCCAGGTACTGCGTTTGGGCATTGTTGAAGTCATTCGTAATGTCACGCTGTTCGTCCTGCCGGCTGGTTATCATCCCCAGCCCCCCAAGGGCTGTTACAAGGTCTTCGGCTTTTTCAGGTGGTGCGATAAACTGATACATCTCCGTACGTTTTTGTCCGTCACTGCTGTTGGCGACCGAGATCCCGCCGCTGGCGTCAAACCCGCGGGCCGCCGAAAGCGCTTCCGCCCTGGCTCCCGCCAGATTCTTGACCTCTACTCGCAACACCGTGCTCGACAGAATCCGTGTCTCGCTCAAGAACACGCGGGGTGAACGCGCGGCAGCGATCTCAACGGTGTTGTCACTATGCTTGGGCGGCTGCGTTTCCTGACCGTCCGCCGCCGGTTGAGTTTCTGATCCCGGGTTATCGCCTGTCGGCTGCGCCTGCGTTGTGTGTTCCGGTGAAACCGTGTTATTCCCCGGTTGGTAACCCGGCGTTTCTGTTGCTGTAACGGGGTTCGACGGCGGCTTTGTACCCTGGGTGGTTCCCGGCTGCACAACCGGCGGCTTTGGATTTCCCGCAACCATCGGCGGCTGAGTAACCCCGGCGAAACGAATGATCCCAAAAGCGCTTCCCGCCATCATTATGACTGTAGCCGCCGCTACCGCAAGCCGCTTCCAGGAGGAAACCCAGCCGAAACGGCCGCGGCTTTCCATTCTGCCTTCCGCGGCAATCCGCGCCATCACGCCGGCTGAGAAATGCGCCGGCGCCTGTGGGGCTTCCAATGACCGAAGGCTTTTGCTCAACCGCTGTAACAATGCAAATTCCTGCCTGCAGCCGCTGCACGCCTGAAGGTGTGCGGCAACATCCGGCTTTATGTCTTCCGGCCGGTCGATCAGCAACATTAAATTCTTTTTTACCTTATTACACCGCATAATATCACCTAACTTTTATCCCGGGCAGGTCGAGCCCCTTTTTACTGGCTAACTGGCTGACAGATTTCTTTAGTGCCTCACGAGCCCTGCTTAACCGGGATTTAACCGTGCCCGGCGCCACGCCGAGCGAGACGGCTATTTCTTCGTAACTCAGCGCTTCCATTTCTCGCAGAACCAGCACCGCTTGATGCTCCCGCGCCAGTGTGGATAATCCTTCCCGAATCAGATTGCGAAACTCTGATTCTTCCACCATCTCTTCCGGTTGTTGGCCTCTGTCCGCCACCTGGCGGGTGAGAGGTCCTTCTTCGGTCGATACCGGGTCGTCGAGGGAGAGTTCGTTGTGATTCCGCTGCCGGAAACTGATACAAAGGTTCACAGCGATCTTATGAAGGTAGGTCCCGAAATCAGCCTCCAAGCGGAACTTTCCTAACGCCCGGTACGCCCTGACAAAGGCTTCTTGTGCCAGATCCTGTGCGTCGGCGTAGTTACCCGACATCCGGTAACAGAGCCCGTAAACGCGGTCCTGGTACATCAAGACCAGCTGTTCGAACGCCTCACTGTCGCCGTCTTGCGCCTTAGTGACCAGCGCCTTTACGTCAACCAAAGGAGCATCCTCCTCTGGGTCCGGTTGGCCCGGACACCTATTAGACCCCGGGAAAGAGAAAAAAGTTCCGTGCCGCCTTAAAATCGAGTCCGGTTACACCCGTAGTTTATCATTCACCGGTGATTTCGCACAAGAAGATAAGGTTGCATGCAGCGCTTCAAAAAGGGAAAGCGCAATATGCGGCAGGGATTTTTCATGCTGCAGCGAATCCTGAAGAAAAGAGACTCTATCGCCCGCAGACAAAGAAAATTGCCGAAAGGTGTCTTCGGAGTTATTAATAGTATTGGGGTGTCACAAATTACCAGGGTATTGGTCATTATTCCGGCGTATAATGAGGCTTCAACGGTCGGAAACGTGGTGGCTCAGGCAAAGGCCGCTTTGCCCGGAGGGGAAGTTCTGGTGGTGAACGACGGGTCCGTCGACGGCACCGCTTCCGTGGCCCGGGCGGCCGGCGCGAGGGTGCTGACGCTTCCGTTCAACCTCGGCATCGGCGGGGCGGTTCAGGGCGGTTACCGTTACGCTCTCCGGTACGGGTACGATGTCGCCGTGCAGATAGACGCCGACGGGCAGCACGACCCCGCAGATCTTCCGAAACTTATCGGGCCGGTTGAATCTGGTCAAGCCGATCTTGTGGTAGGGTCACGGTTCGTGGCGTCAAACGGCTATAAGGCGCCATACGCCCGGCGTGCGGGAATGATAATCCTCTCGTGGGCGGTATCGCTTTTAACCGGGCGTCGGTTCCGGGACACCACATCCGGCTACAGGTCCGCGGGCCGGCGTGCGATCGCCGCATTCGCCGCACATTATCCGGCGGATTACCCGGAGCCGGAAAGCCTGGTGGCAGCCAGGCGGCTGGGTTTTAAGGTGATCGAGGTACCGGTGGGGATGCGGCCCCGCCAGGCGGGGTTTTCTTCGATTACTCCGTGGCGCGCGGTTTATTACATAATTAAGGTGTTGCTGGCCGTCTTTGTCAGCGCCTTCCGCAGGAAGGAGGGGGCGCCCTATGAGTGGTAGCGGCGCGGTTTACCTCTTCACCGTGGGTGTGAGCGCCGCATTGCTTTATTTGATACTGGACCTGATAAGGCGCCGCCACCTCAAGGAAAAGTACGCGCTTCTGTGGCTGGCAACTGCCATGGTGCTCCTGATTTTTGCGGCGAACCGCAGTCTGGTGGAGGTACTGGCTCAGGTCCTGGGGATATACTACGCGCCTTCCGCCCTTTTCCTGCTGGGTTTTCTCTTTTTATTGGCGCTTAATCTACAGTATTCCGTGGCGCTTTCGCGTCAGAGTGAGCGGGTGGTGCGCCTTGCCCAGGAGGTCGCGCTTTTGCGACAGCAGTTGGAGGAGCTGTCCGCAGGAGGCGCCGGACACTGTCATCTCAAAAACCAGGACCGGTAACGACCATTATTGCATAGAACAGCGTAAACTCTGAGAAACCTTCAATCAAGGAAAGGAAGATCCCTCCGGAGAAGACCGCCTTTCCCAAAGGAGATGCGATTCCTTGGGTAAAAAACCGTCATCTGAACCAGTCGCATGGGAGACGAAGCCCCCGGTCCTGCCGCGGACAACAACGGGCGGGGCCGATCGGGACTGAATTGGCTGCGGCGGGAGCCTGCCCGGCGCGCGCCTCCCGGTTGAACGTCGCTGTTCCGGTGTTGGTGTTTATGGCGGCGTTTGCGGTGCGGGCGGCATTTATCCATCACTGGGGCGACACGTTGACCCTGCAGAGCGACGACCTGGGTTACATCGAGAGCGGCAGACGCCTTGCTGTCGACCACGTCTTTTCGTACTGGCGCCCTAAACTTTCCCCTGAACCGGCCCTCGGGCCGACGGCCTATATCACCCCGGGATACCCGCTTTTCCTTGCCTTTTTCTTCCGGATGTTCGGTGACGCCGGCAGCCATGCACTGGCGGCGGCGCGGTACGCCCAGGCGATTATCTCCGCGGGCGGTGTTTGTCTCGTTTATTATCTCGGCGAGCATTTCAGCGGGCGGTGGGCGGGAGCCGGCGCGGCGTTGCTTTGCGCCTTTTATCCTCCTCTTATCTTGTTAAGCGGGCTCTTGCTTACCGAGACGCTTTTCACATTTTGTCTGCTTGTGTTCACTCTGATCTGGTTGAAGGTGCAGCCGGCGAACCGCCGTGGTTATGCGCTGTTGGGGGTAATCGCAGGGCTGGCGGTCCTTCTCCGTCCCACCGGCGCCGTCCTGGTGATGCTTGCTTTATGTTTTTTAGGCTGGCGATTTCTTACCGCTTCCGGGAGATCCGTACGGGCGCCGTTTCTTGCCGCCGTCGTGCTCCTAGGTTTCTTTTGCCTTACCGTGTCACCTTGGTGGGTACGCAACGCCGTCGTCTTCCACCGTTTCATCCCGCTTTCCGAGGGAGGCGGAAACCCCCTGCTGCTGGGGACTTACGTTAACCTTGAGGGAATCAGGTACGGCTGGAGCAATGATTGGCCGGTGGGGAAGGACCCCATGGAAACGAGCCGGCTGCAGACCGCCCTTGCCCTGGAGCGTCTTGAAACCGGCTTTGCAGAGGATTTCAGGCGTTATTTGGATTGGTACACTCGGGCGAAGTTTAAGCTGCTCTGGTTCAGGACGTTTTTGTGGGGTGCGGAACAAAAGTTACCGCCGGTTTTTACCCAGTACCTTCACTATGTCATCCTGTCGGCGGGGTTATTTGGCCTGGTCTACGGTCTCGCACGCCGATTGCCGGGCGCCGGGCGTATTTTCGGTATTCTTGCGGCCTATACAGCGGTGCACCTTGTCACGTACGCCCACTGCCGTTACGCGCTTCCCCTGCTGCCGCTCCTCGCGGTCTTTGCGCCGGCAGCTTTTACGTACAGGCTGCGCGGCCGTTATTACAAATAAGGGAGAACTTTTTTATAACAGGGGCCTGTGCTATAATAGACTGCATACAAAGGGGGAGATAGGATGTATCCGGAAAAGTTCAGCCGACAGGGGCTTACGTTCGATGATGTTTTGCTGACTCCGGCAGCTTCGGCGGTTTTGCCGCGGGATGTGGATACAGCCACCTGGTTGACTGAGAAAATCAGACTGAGCATACCGCTGGTCGGTTCCGCAATGGACACCGTGACCGAATCCCGGCTGGCGATCGCCCTGGCCCGGGAGGGCGGCATCGGTGTAATCCATAAGAATATGACCATGGAACAGCAGGCCCTCGAGGTTGACCGGGTCAAACGGTCCGAGCACGGCGTTATTACCGATCCGATCTTCCTCGCGCCGGAGAATACCGTCCAAGAGGCTATGGCCATGATGGGGAGGTACCGTATTTCCGGGGTGCCGATTACGGAAAAAGGGAAGTTGGTGGGGATAATCACCAACCGGGATATACGTTTCGAGACCGATTTTGAACAGCCGATTAAAAACGTTATGACCAAAGACAACCTCATCACGGCACCGGTGGGCACGACGCTGGAAAAGGCGAAGGAGATACTGCGCCGGTACAAGATAGAGAAGCTGCCGCTGGTGGACAAGAATATGAGGCTGCGCGGTCTCATTACCATTAAGGACCTTGAGAAGCTGCACAAGCATCCCAACGCTGCAAAGGATGACCAGGGCCGGCTGCTCGCCGCGGCGGCGGTAGGGGTAACCGCAGGTTTCCTGGAAAGGGTCGAGGTCCTGGTGGCGGCGAAGGTGGACGTCCTGGTGGTGGATACGGCGCACGGTCACCAGCGAGACGTCGTGGAAGCCGTCCGGGAGATGAAAAAGCTTTACCCCGACATGGACCTGTTGGCGGGAAACGTGGCGACCGCCGCAGGTGCGCGGGCGCTTTTTGAGGCCGGGGCGAATGCCGTCAAGGTCGGGATGGGCCCCGGGTCGATATGCACCACGCGGGTCATTGCCGGCATCGGAGTACCGCAGATCACCGCTGTTTACGATTGCGCCGAGGAAGCCAAACGCTTCGGGCGGCGTATCGTCGCCGACGGCGGGATCAAGTTCTCCGGTGATATCGCCAAGGCTATAGCCGCGGGCGCGGATACCGTGATGCTTGGAAGCCTCTTCGCCGGAACCGAGGAAAGCCCTGGAGACATCGAAATCTATCAAGGACGGAGTTATAAGGTTTACCGCGGTATGGGTTCCCTGGGGGCGATGCGCGAGGGCGGAGCAGAACGTTACTTCCAGGATCACGGTCCAAAGCTGGTGCCCGAGGGGGTTGAGGGCAGGGTACCCTACAAGGGGCCGCTTGCCGAGACCGTTTTTCAACTGATTGGCGGTCTGCGGGCCGGGATGGGTTACTGCGGCTGCCGGACCATAGAAGAGTTAAAGGAAAAGACCCGTTTTATCAGGATAACCCCTGCGGGGTTGATCGAAAGCCACCCGCACAATGTGGCCATCACCAAGGAGGCCCCCAACTACACCGCTAACAGAGGTTAGACAATTGGATTACCGGTACAATTTGGCAATAAATTTCCTCCCACAGGCAGGAGGAATTTTTTTTTTGCGGAATTCTAATGTTAAATACTTCCATCAAATGAATCTTAAGGAAGGTGGTTTTGTGAACGGCAGGCTCTATTCCCTGACCGATGTTTTAAAAAGAACACTCTATTTCTTTGAAGCTCTTTCGGTGAAAGAGGTTGCTCCATATGTCCGGCGGAAGATGCTACGGGATCTTTCACTCCGCGAAGTGGAGGAAAAGGTTGAGCTGTGCCTTAAACAACACACTTGTTTTAACCTGGATAATAAGAACCAATGGCATTTGAATACCGAGGGGTTTCGCGGCAATGATGCGTTTTATCATCTGCTTTTAAAACGCCAGCAGCCGCTGAGCATGTGGGAGTTAAGGCGGGAGGAGAAGGGTAAGAAGAATAAAGCCAAGAAGGTGATAACCGAAGCGGCCAACCTCATTTCCGACGGGCGTTTTGTCCAGTTGGACACCGGGATGTGGGGTCTTACGGAGTGGGACCTTGACGCCGGGCAGTACCCCTTGAAATACCTTGTATTAAAGATTCTGCGGGCACACCCCGCCGGTCTTTCCTTGAACCAAATCGTTGAGGCATTGAACCTCTGGCGGCCGATTGCGATACAAGCAGTGGAAGGGGTGCTTCGCCGCTTCCCCTTTTTCGAGCAGCAGGGAGAGACCTGGTCTTACAGCGCTACCGCGCAGACGGCTTACGACGCCGTAATGCGGCGTTTTCTCGGGCTGCTTCGGGAGCAGAAACAACGACACGGCGCGGAACGCACGGCCTGGCAGAAGAAGTTTCTTGCCCAAAGAATCCAGTTGAACGAAATAATCGCCGCCCAGCAGCAGACCGCAGCCGCCCTGGCCGCGCACGCCCACTACCGGGATGAATGCGACCGCATCAACACGCAGCTTTCGGAGAAGGAACTGTTGTTGACCCTCAGGAAGCGGGAGCTTGTGTATTACCGGGAGCAAATGAAGAAAATCGAGAACAAGGCACAGAGCATTTTACACCAGTGCCGGCTCTGGGTCGGCCGGGCGCGGGAAAGCGAAAAAGAGATCGCGAACTATGAAGGCGTTGTCCAGGAGTTGAAAGGCATCATTTCCGGGCTCGAGGCGGAGCTTGGCCGGGAGCGTGATAAGGAACGCGAGGCGAGGGCAAAACTTGCGGAAACCCGGGAGCAGTACGGAACGCAGGTGGCCCGTCTGCAGCGGGAGGTCATCGACATGAAGCAGAAGCTCGAACAGTGCGCGATACGCACCACGGAAAACGAGAGGCGTCTTCTTTCGGAGAACGCGCGCCTTTCCAACGAGTTGCAGAAAACCACCAACGCCGGACAGGAACTGGAACGTGACTATCGGTTCCTGCACCAGGAGCTCAACCGGTTGAGGGAGGAACACCGTCAACTTGAGCGTAGGCTCAGGAACCCGTTGGTCCGTCTGGTGACCAGGATAAGCTGGTTTCTCGCGAAATAAATCACGACGAAATCCCTGTTCCGCGGCGCTTTAACGGCGCCGTTTTTTTTCGGCCCGAAAAAGCTTCTTTAAAACGACCGGGAGCTCTGTTATTGTTTGTATAGGTAAATCGTCGCGAATCGGGACGGCAAACCTATAACAAGTACCCGGTGAATAACGCCGAAGGCGACGATCGTTCCTTACGGGAGGGAAGCCGATATGACCAGAGACCCCCGGCCGCGGGTATTGCTCGTGGACGATGAGCCGAGAATAAGGGAGCTGCTGCGCAAATACCTTCTCGCGGAAGGGTTCGAGGTGGGAGAGGCCGCGGACGGTGAAACGGCGCTGACTGAGGCCGCCGCCGGCGAGTGGGACCTGATCGTTCTCGACCTGATGCTGCCGGGGAGGGATGGTTGGGATGTCTGCCGCCAGATGCGCAAAACCCTGGATGTACCGGTGATCATGCTCACAGCAAGGAGCGATGAGATGGACCGGGTCCTCGGGCTGGAGCTCGGCGCTGATGATTATATCGTCAAACCCTTCAGCCCGCGGGAGGTAATAGCGCGGATTAAGGCGGTTTTGCGGCGGTCAAGGAAATATCCCGAAGCGGAAAAACAGCTTGTCTTGGGAAAGGTTATAATCGATCCGGCGGCGCGGACGGTTACAGTCGGGACGGAGCCGGTTCCGCTTACGCCGAAGGAGTTCGACCTCCTGTTTGCGCTTGGGAAGGCGCCGGGCCGGGCCTTCCGGCGCGAGGAGCTTTTAACGTTGATATGGGGCTACGATTTTTACGGGGATTCCCGGACCGTAGACACTCACATAACCCGTCTGAGGGAGAAGCTCGGGCGGGCGGGCGCGTCTCCGTTAATCACAACGGTGTGGGGCGTCGGATATAAGATTGAAAAGTGAGACGGGCAAGTATATTGCCTTGAGAAAGACAGGCCGAAAATGCGCAGCATAGCGGGTAAACTCTGGGTGGCGATGGTGCTTCTGGTAGCTCTGGTCCTTGGAATCCTTGGATTGTTCCAGACCAGGGCTATCGAGGCGGGTTATTACCATTATGAGGCACAGCGGATGACTTCGGAAGCCGAGGGGTTGGCGGACCTTATATCGAATGGGGCTTCACCGCAGACAATGGGCGAAAGGACCGCCTTTTTGAGTCAGGTGCTCCGGGCGAACGTGCTGATCGTCGATCTGGAAGGTCGGGTACTGACCTGGCGCGGTATGGGCGGGCGGTGGCAGATCTATCAAGGGATGCCGGTAACCGGGGACGACGTGGAAGCCGTTCTGGCCGGTCAGACGGTTACGCGGCGTGGGGCTCACCCGTTTTTCACGGGTGTGAGCCTGTTGTGGGTCGGGGTCCCGATACGTTCCGGGGGACAGGTCCAGGGTGGCGTTTTCGTTTATGCCCCGCTCGATCCCTTGACGGCAAGGGCCCGCGGTCTCGAGTTCACCTTGCTGGCGGCGCTTTTTGGGGGGATGGCGCTGGCCGGTCTTCTGAGCTACTTTGTCGCCAGAAATTTCACCCGCCGACTGGTGGCCATGGAGAAAGTGGCGCGGGCGATGGCCGGGGGTGACTATGCGGCGCGGCTGGCGGTTAAAGGCGAGGACGAGGTCGCCCAACTGGGCGGTTCGTTGAACAGGCTTGCCGCCGAACTGGAGGAAAGGGTGGCGGTGCTCGAGAGAGTAGACCAGACAAGGCGCGATTTTGTAGCCGCGGTTTCCCACGAGTTACGGACGCCGCTTAGTATAATACAGGGTTATACCGAAGCCATCATGGACGGAATGGTGGCGGGTGAAGAGCAGAAGGAGTATCTCAACGCCATAAAGGAAGAAGGAGAGAGGCTCCGTCGTCTTACCGAAGAACTCCTGGACCTGCGGAAGATGGAAACCGGGACCATCAGCATCAGTCGGGAAGCGGTTCAGCTGGAAGAAGTGGTGGCGCGGGCCGCGGCCAGGTTCCGGCCCAGGGCGGCGGCAGCGGGGGTGGTTTTCGAGGTTGAAGCGGGCGCGCTTCCTCCGGTCAACGGTGATCCGGACCGCCTGGAGCAGGTTGTGGTAAACCTCCTGGATAACGCCTTTAGGTTCACACCGTCCGGCGGGACCGTGGCCCTTATCGCCGGTAAGGGTTCCGAAGGAATTGAGTTGAGCGTCCGGGATACCGGTCCGGGCATTTCTCCCGAGGACCTGCCGTACATCTGGGAAAGGTTCTACCGTGTGGACCGCGCGCGGACGCGGGGAACAGGCGGTAGCGGGTTGGGGCTGGCGATCGTCCGGCAGATAGTCGAACTCCACGGCGGGGCGGTGGAGGTTCAAAGCAGACCGGGGGAAGGAAGCACCTTTACGGTGAGGCTTCCTTTATAACGTTCAAGGTTCAAAGTTCAAGGTGCAAGGTTAAATGTCAGTAGGAAGTAGTCAGTAGGTAATAGGTAATAGGTAATAGGTAATAGGTAATAGACAGAATTATAGAATTCAGAATATAGAGCCCGAGACTCGCGAGTTAATTCTTTTCGACACCCGATCACACTAAGGACTTTCGACCGAGGACCGAGGACTTGGCCTGCGACTCGTAACTCGTAACTTGTTGCCAGGCGGTAAGAGTCGCGTCAGAACTCGTCGGCGATCCCGGAGGTTTTTGCGCGTCTGCCGCCAAATACGATAAGACCGCTGATGACGGCTAAAACACCTATCCATAACAGCATACCGTACCGGTGCATGGCGAGGTTGGAGAAAACCCCCGCGAGGACGGCCGTCAAACACATAAGGCCGGTGCTTTTCAGCATGTCCCGCACGCCGAGTCCCCTGAGCAGGACGGCGAAAGTGGCCATGCACGGGAAGTATACGGCCAGGATCGTACACGCCGTCACGAGTTGTTCCGGGGAAAGATTCAGGGGGGCCAGGAGGCCGAACGCCACATCCTTCCGCACGAAACCAAGGAAAAGAGCGATGGAGGCTTCTCCCGGAAGGCCGAACAGGAAACGGAATAACGGTCCTAAGGCGCGTGCCACTATAGGGATAACACCGGAGTAGAAAGCCAGGTTCATTACCAGCACCCCTGCCAGTACCAGGGGGATCGCTTCCTTGAGAAAAAGGCCGACCCGGAGATAAAGCTTCTGGGACAGGTTCTTCAGGTCGGGAAGGCGATAGGGCGGTATCTCCATCAGCAGGGACGGGGTGGAACCTTCAAGCTGGCGGTTTAAGGTGAGGCCGAGGATGAGCCATACGCTGAAAAGGGTCAGGAAGATGTGGGCAAGGTAAAGGAACCCGTAACGGCCGACCAAGGCGACGATCATTGCGGTTTTGGAAAAGCACGGTATTGCGATGACCATAAGGGTACTGGCGATGAATTTCTGGCGCCGGCTTTCCAGGTTGCCGATGGCGAGGGCGGCGGGAACGTTGCAGCCGAAACCCAGGATCATCGGGATAATGGCGTAACCGTGCAGACCGACCCGGTGCATAAGCCTGTCCAGGACAACCGCCAGGCGCGGCAGGTAACCGAAATCTTCGAGCACCCCCAGAACCGCGTAAAACGCGATGATATACGGCAGGACCATCGCCAGGGAGACGTACAGACCAGTCGTCAGGAGGCCGAAAGACTGTACGAAATCTATCTTATCGTTGATTAGCTGGCCGATTAACATGTGGTGGAGGAATCCATAACCGCCCAGGATGACGCTCAGTTTGTCGAGAAGAGGAGCGTACAACCCTTCGAAAACCGGGTCGAAGACATGATCTATCAGCCCTTCGCCTATGAAGTGGATCGCCTTGAAGGCGCAAAGGAGCACCACCGCCGTGATTAAGAGGCCCGACAGCGGCATCACGCTTAAGTCTTCGAGGGTTTCGAGCAGGGTATGGTGGCGGTGAGTGACCTGCTGCACCTTTCGGACTATATGACCGACGGCGGCGTAACGTTCGTCCACCGTCTGCCAGCCTGCAAGTCCGGTACGGGCTTCATGCAGCCGGGAAACGAGCTGTTTCATCCCCTGGCCCCGGATGGCGGCGGTTGTCACCACCGGTACTCCCAGGATCTCCTCAAGCTGTCCGGGGTCGATGATCAACCCCTTGTGCTGGGCTTCATCCCAGAGATTGAGCGCTACGATCAACGGCCTCTGCAGTTCCAGAAGCTCCAGAGTGAGGTACAGGTTACGTTCGAGGTTGGTGGCGTCGACAACGTTGATTATGACGTCGCCTTGCGGCAGCATGGCCGCGGCGACCTCTTCCGCTTTTCGCGTCGGCTCCAGGGAGTAGGTGCCGGGAACATCGATAATTTCGATTTTCCGGCCGTTGAGGTTAAGGAACCCCCTGGTATAAGCCACGGTTGTGCCCGGGTAGTTCGACGATTCTACCAGGGTTCCCGTAAGGTCCGAGAAGAAAACGCTTTTACCGACATTCGGATTACCGACCAGTAGGACACGCATTAAGACCCCTCTAGGATAACCTTTTTCGCCAAGCCGAACCCGAGCGCGACCTGGGTTTGCTCGACGTTTACCACAACCGGCCCGTGAAGCGGCATCTCGCTGACTTTAAGAATCTCCTTGCCGGGAATGATGCCGAGGGCGTTGAGCCGCTTCGCCGCCTGGACACCGCCGGTGATTTGGAGCACCCGGCCCCGGGTTCCCTTCTTCATCTCCGTGAGTGTGTAACGAATGGTTGACATTAACTATTCTTCACTGCCTCTCTCATTGCGCGTCTGGCTGCATTCGTGGCACAGCCCGGTTATCTTCTGCGAAAAACCGGCGGTGCTGAACTGGTAGCGTTTTCGCAGTTCACCGTCGAGATCTAACAGCAACTCGGCGGCGAATTCAATCACCCGGTTGCAGCTTGCGCACACCAGGTGGTGGTGCGTTTCAAAACCCTGCTCGTAGTAACCTTTGTTTTCCCCGAGGTCGAGTTTTCGCAGCAGGTTTGACGAAACAAGAAGGTCAAGAGCGCGGTAGACGGAGGCGCGGGAAACTTTATCACCGCGGGCTCTGAGGCTGTCGAAGAGTTCGTCGGCCGTGAAATGGTCGTGAAAACCCAGGATGGCCTTGAGAACCGCTTTTCGTTCGTTGGTTAATTTGCCGCCGCGCGTCGCCAAAAAGTCGCGAAAGCTTTCCAGTTTAGGGGGCATGCCTTTCCTCCGCCAAGAGGATTAATTGAGACTGAGACTAAGTCTTAATCTCAGCAAACAGATTATATTCCGAGAAAGGGTGTGTGTCAAGAGTTTATCAACAAGAATATTAATGTACCGCCTTGAAAGTATTTTTCGCAATCTGCCCTGAGGCCTGTCTTCCGTCGCGAATATCAGATGGCTGCATGGCTATAAGGCCGGTAATAAATATGTACCGGCCTCTATACATTTTATAGGGATAAGCAGCGGACCGAAAACATGTTGCTTCTCAGTAAAAGACCGCTCGTTGCCCGTAAGGCGGCCTCGGCTGAAGGGACGCTTTGCGAGGGGGGGATTGCCTTGTTGTCGCCGAGTCTTGAGGACTATCTGGAAGAAATCTATCGTATAAGCGCAAGGGGCGAAACCGTGCGGGTGACGGACATCGCCGCCTGCCTCGGCGTCCGGCTCCCGTCGGTGACAAGGGCCTTACAGAAGCTGGCCGCGGATGGGTACATCAGGTACCGTCCTTATAAAGATATAAAACTGACCGAAAAAGGAGAATGTCTGGGCAGTTTCCTGGTGGAAAGGAACCGTATTATACAGGGATTTTTGAGCCTGATCGGTTCAAAGTGCGACGTTGTCGCCGAGGCGGAGGCCATCGAGCATTATCTTTCCTTGCCTACGCTTACGGCAATCATCAAATTTGTACAGTTTACCGAACTATACCCGACATGGCTTGAGCGGTATAACCTGTTTTGCGCCGAAGAAGAAACGAAGGACCGGGTCACATTGACCCCGGTCTAAGAGACTGTTGCTTGGGGAGGTCGGATACAGGGTAGAGTTCCTTAAGAACATACAGGTTTCTTTCCGGCGTTAAAGGTTTTTTGCGGTACTCTCCCAAGAATCCGGTCCAGGCGCGGCCACGGTTTTGCCGAAAGGCATCTCTTCAGTTTGTTTCGCACCCGCAAGACCCGTTCTTTCAAGGACTTTGAAGTGCCGGGTAAGGCTTATCACCCCGATAAGCAGAAAAACCAATCCGGTGCCGCGGTTGATGGCCGCCGGGCTTATATAACGCGCCAGCGTCGTGCCGACAGTTACTTCTACGATTACGCAGAGGGTAAGGGCGATCGCACTTGCCGCAAATATAAGCCAGCGTTTCGCCGGGTTGTTGCTCGTAATCAGAAGCACCGCCATCTGGGTCTTGTCGCCCAACTCGCACAGTACTATCAGGATGTAGGTGGTCAACCAGGTAAGGAGTTTTATGCTCATAACGATTCTCCCCGCTGTGGTTAAAGGTTCCAATTGGAAGAGGTCAAACCTTCTGATTCAACTGGATGTTGCCGATTATGCCGGAGACCAGAAGGGCCCCCAGCATCAAAAACGCTATGCCGGAAATCAGTCTGATGGTGGAAGGTTGAATAAAACGGGCCATTATTTCCGACCCGATAACCACCTCCAAAAAAGTGGTGCAGATCAGCGCCATGGCCGAACCGAGTCCCACCCAGAGGACGTAGGCGGGCTTCGCCCCGGCCAGCAGCAGGGTGGTGATCTGGGTTTTATCTCCCATCTCAGACAAAAAGACGACACCCATCGCGGAAAGGAACAGGCGCCGATTTAACCCGCGTATCTGCATAATTCCGGGTATTCCTCCTTTCGTAACGACGTGTAAAAGAATCCGGGACGGTATCCGCCCCTCAAGGGCGTGCCCGAAACGCGTCTTCTGTTAGTTGAGACTAACAACCTTGTGCTTCATGCTATGTGCGGGGTTTGCTCCGCGTTACAGTCTAAAATATGGGAGAAGGGTCAGGCCGGATTGCAGGGGTAAGGGTTCGAAGCAGAGGATGTGAGGGGGAAAAACCGTGCCGGGTGGGGCGGTTGGAGATGTTTACCTGATAAATACGGCCATTATTGCGGCCATCGGGACCAGCGAAACAACGACGATTGAGAAACACAGCGCCGGGTTGATTCCGTGAATCCGTCGTAGGGCGATTACGGAAGCAGCCAACATCCAGGCGATGGGTATTACAAAAACCCTGAGGTTTTCAACCCACGCCGGCCACGGCACCTGATGAACGCCTTTAAAAAACAATATGGGCGCTATGAAAGCCTCCGGCAGCCAGGTCAAAAAAATCCACGGGGTTAGAATAGTGAAATTCTGCGACGCAAAGGTGGCGTCAAAACTCCCCTTTCCTCCGGCGGCCTTAGCCAGGAGATATACCAATCCGGAGTACGACAGCATACCGGCGAAACCGATCGGGATGGTGGTGAAGGTTTGTACCAGGTACCACTTTTCGAGCGGGATGGTCAGGAAGGGTTTTGCCACCGGCAGGTGGTTAAGTAGGTAGTATACGAGCGCGACGATGGAATACGCGAAATAAAATACCAACGAAAACCAGAAACCGGCCCACACTCCCCGGGGGTCCCCGGCGATTTCCTCGGACGCCTCCTTCGGATGCGCAATAAACCTGATTAAGTACGAAGCCGTTTTCCTAAACACGTTTTTTCCCAACCCCAACAATTATTATATATAAAAAAAGCCGGAGTAATAGTTGATTATTACTCCGGCTGGTTATGGATGCGTTTGAAGATTAACGGTTAAGTTTTACTGCACCGCGTTAAAGGCGTTGATTCGGCCGTTGGGACACCAGTCTACCGCGTCGCAGGTGGACTCGATGCGCCACCGCACCAGGTTGTTGTCGGCGCCGTAACCTGTTGCCCAGAGAAGCGCCGCGAGGCCGGAAACGTGAGGCGTGGCCATCGACGTGCCGCTCAGCGAGCCGTAATTGAGCTTGCGTAAGGTCGACTTATGATTGGGCAGGGTGGAGAAGATGCTCACACCCGGCGCGGCAACATCCACCCAGTCGCCGTATGAGGAAAAACTTGCTTTGGCGTCGTTCTGGTCGGAGGCCGCGACGGCGATGCAAACGTCGTAACGGGCGGGATACAGCGGGTCGGAAGTGCCGCTGTTGCCGGCCGCCGCGCATATCACCGCACCTTTACCCCAGGCGTATTTGACCGCGTCTTCAAGCGTCGTAGACGGCGCTGCGCTGCCGAGGCTCATGTTGATCACCTTCGCGCCGTTGTCCGCCGCCCAGGTGATGCCGCCGGCGATCCAACTGTTGTAACCGCTGCCGTTATCGCCCAGGACCTTGCCGTTCATGATTACGCAGTGATAACCCGTACCGGCGACACCGATGCCGTTGTTGGTAACGGCGGCGGCGATCCCGGCTACGTGGGTGCCGTGCCCGTACTTGTCGTCAAAAGTTTTGCTCCGGGTGAAGTTTTTATTGGCTGTAATCTTACCCGCAAGGTCCGGGTGGTTCTGGTCGACGCCGGTGTCAAGGACGGCGATCTTTACCGCCGCGCTTCCGGTGGTTACGTCCCAAGCCCCGGGGGCCTGGATCTTGCTCATGCCCCACTGCTGATTAAAGTAAGGATCGTTGGGAACGGCGAGGGCTTCCGCCACATAATCCGGTTCGGCATACTCTACGGCGGTTTCGTCTCTATAAGCCTTGACCTTTTCGAGTGCCTTGCCCGCGGGCACCTTTACCACCTGTACGCTTAGGGCGGCAATCTCATCAATCGACTGGCCGCCGTGCCTGGCGTGAACCTTTTGTTTTATGCTGTCGCTCGTACCCGGTTTGAATTTGACGAGGATCTGGTCGGCGGCGAAATCCGGGTCCTTCGCTTTGCCCGACGCCATGAGCGGCACGGTAAACACAATGAGGCCCAATATTATGAAAAGAGCGAGACAAAGACGTTTCAACTTCATTCAATACATACCTCCAAAAAATATTGACCACTTGCGTTTACAACTCCACATGATTGAAACTCCGAGCTGATCCCCTGTATCTTTTATACTTGGCTTCTTCCGGCTGGATACCGTCCGTTCGTGGTTGACCGGGAACGTAACTTCTTATCTCATCGTCGGGTCCAGCACTCACAAGGTGTTAACGCCGCTGGTTGACGCCTCCTTTCTCAGAATAAGTTAATACTTTAATGTCCGGCGCTTCTGCCGGCATAATCACCTTGACAGATAACTTTGCTAAAAAGGGTATCATTAATAAGTACAAAAGGGTAAACAGTTTTCGGGCTTATCGGCAGCCTGAAAGGGCGGCTTTTTTAAGCACTGATAAAATAAACTCTTCGATTTAAAACAGCATTTTCCTTCTTGAATAACGGGGATTATAGGAAGTATCCGCAACAAGTGAAAAGGCGGGTCGGAAACCGTGAAAGCAGGCGGGGAGTCCGCCGTCAGGGATAATCCTCTGCCAACGAGACTCGTTCTCACTGATGAACCATGACGGTGTCTAACTCGATAATCGATAACGACCCCGCACAATCTTATTATCAGGTTGCGTAGAAAAAACATGATTTCCCTGCTTACTGATAAAAAAACCCTGAGATTTGCTCCCCAGGGGTTTTAAAACAGCTGATTACGCAATTAGAAATACCATGAATTCTCTGCTCTGCTGAGATTTAAAACCTAGTTTGAGGGCGGGTGGCAACCCGCGCAATTTTCTTGGGCGTGACCCGTAGGTAAATTTGCTCCATGGCAGCCAATACAGTCATCCCCAAAAGTTGTGTGATCCGCAGGTTGTTTGGCTGGACCGGCCGGTGCCGGTTCTTCCTCGTCCGGTTCCTCCTTGGCCGCATTATCCGCCGCCGGATTATTTGCCGCAGGCTCCTCTGCCGCTGGTTTATCTTCAGCCGGCTTGTCCTCCGCCGGTTTCTCCGCCGGTTGTTCTTTGGCCGCCGGTTCCGCTGCCGGCTGTTCCGCCTGAGGCTTGGACGTCGGCTCAGTTTTTTTACCGCCGCAACCGGTCAAGAACAATCCCGCGGCTAAAAGCACTACAATGATAAGTAACCATTTGGTTCCGCGCATTCGTTCACCTCCCTGTTGTGTTTTATTTGTCCTGATTATATTACTAAAAATCGACGAAGGCAAAGCACGAAAGAGCACGATTTGCAAAGAAAAATAACCGTGCAAAGAAAAATAGGATGAAATAAGGGGAATCATGGGGAAAGCAGGGGTGGGAAAGTGGAGAAGCTGCTTTTTAAAGAGCAGCTTCAGGCGCTGTCAGGAGAAGTATAAAGCCGGGCTTTCGGGATAACGGAAACCTTCTTGCACCGGAAACGCGGTTCTTCTTCGTCGTTAAAAACACCAAATTTGGGAGGTAATTGCAGGAGAACCAGTGTGGTATCGCGAATAATTCCGATAGCGTCTATGCCGGCGGGGGGTAGTAAGGACCGCGCATGGTTCGTACAAAATACAGGTAAGGAGTATGCATCGTATGAAAAAGAATTGTTTCGCGCTTGCTGTCGGGTTACTGCTTCTGGTTCTTTTCCCTTTGACCGCCGCCGCGGGGCAGAATGATGTAAAGCTGAGCATCAACAACCAGTTAATTTATGTCGACGTTAACCCTGTGATCAGCCAGGGACGGACCCTGGTGCCTTTGCGGGGCATTTTTGAAGGAATGGGCGCCGCTGTCGAGTGGGACGCCGCTACGAAGACCATAACGGCGACTAAGGGCGATGTTGTAATGAAGCTGGTGATAAACAACACCACCGCCGTGGTCAACGGAACTCCGGTTAAACTGGACGTTCCGGCGAAGATCGTGAACGGCAGGACCATGGTCCCCGTGAGGTTTATTTCCGAAAGCCTGGGCGCTCAGGTCGACTGGGATAGTGCGACGAAAATCATCGCCATCCGGGATGCAACCGTTCAACCCGTGAATTACGAGGCGCTCTACGACGCTATGAAAGGCTCGCGAAACTCCCGGTGCCAGTTCGATTTCGACGAACATATCACCTTCAACGGACAATCCGGGGATATGAGGCTAACGGGCAGCGCGGAGGTTTACGGAAGCGACATGCACTTTGACGGTAATCTGTCGATGAACATCCTGACCGTGAATAAGACTTCAAAGATAGAGACCGTGCTAAAAGACGGTACCATTTACACCAGGATGGACGATCAACCCTGGGTCACTGCGGAAATGCCCTTGACACAAGAAGAGTGGACCGAAATGTCGGTTTCGGAGGACGCTTTTACGGCGCTGATACGGAGCGTCCCTGTGAAACAGGAGGAGGGCGTGCTTAACGGAGAACCGGTGACCGTATATACCATATACACCGGGAAGGCGGAACTGACACAGCTATTCAACAACATGTACGGCGGAGACCTTAACGACCTTCTGGAGTCACTGGGCGGAGACTCGTCGGTTTCGGATCTTAACTATCTGATAACCTGTTACGTTAATGAAAAGGACCAGTTGGTTAAAGAGGACTTCCGGTTAAATATTTCTATGATGGTTTCTGGTGTTCAAATGAGTGTGCAGGGCACCGGCGGCGCGACATTCTCGGATTTCGGCGAGGCGTTCGACATAACCGCTCCGGTCCTATAGCCGCAAAATAATCTGCATTGGGAGGGGCTATTGACCCCCAAGGAACAGGTCCTTTTCGGCCGGGTATTTTAGATATGGCCCCCCTGAGTACCGACTGTTTGGATGCGGTTAAAACAGTTACTGTGGTAAGGTGGTGAACCGTGAGGAGAACGGTATTGGCAGGGTTGGTTGCTCTGGTGCTTCTGGCATTTGCGGGCTGCGGGGCGAAACAGAATGCTTCGGTCCCGGAATCGGGGCAGCAGGCGGTGAATGCCCCCGAGGTACAAAAGACGCCGGCGGATTCCGCCGCGCCGGATGAAAGCAAGACGGATCCGGAAGAACTTGTGCTTCCCGAAGGTTTTCCTGAAGAGTTTCCGGTTTATCCCGGGGCCGTTATATGGCAGAGTTCCGTCATCATCAAGGGCCGGTACTGCGTCAAGTGGGAGACTCCCGACGTGATAGAAAAGGTCACGGCGTTCTATGAGCGCGAGCTGCCGAAGGCCGGCTACAACTGGGAGAAGTCCGTACAGTGCAGGGAATACCAGAGTTTTGGAGAGCCGGGCGGGGACGGCCGGTTGACTATAATAAGCCGCAACAGCCCCCAGTTCAACAAGAAACTCAACGGAGATACACAAATAATCTTCGCTAATTAATGTGTTTGAATGAAAAAGGTGCTCTCGCTGCCGGGAGCACCTTTTTCTCCTTCCCAACTCGTTCGGTTCCGATTCTTTAATCCGGTTAAGACGGACAAATACCCGCACTCATGGTTTAGGTCTGTAAAGCAGGGGGTACATTTTACATCCCAGACAGCAGCCGAAAAAGGCTTCCAACGCCGCACAGAATAAGAATAAAACCGCGACGACGGATGCCTGAAGCGTCCAGCCGGCCAGAAAAAGAACACCGGTAAGAACGGAAAAGAAAAGTCCCAGTTTTGCGGCAAAGAGTTTCGGCCCCGCGTTTTCCATTTGCGGTTCGACTTTCAAGGCGGCGAGCATGTATCTGCCCGCTGCGGCGAAAGGACTGAATTTCGCTCCTGACGTGGATCTCAGAAAGAAATCAGCCGCTAAGACAAAGATTAACCACTTCACCGGCGTCAACAAGAATACCAGTAACACCAGCGTTGTAAGGAATGAGGCAACGCGGGCCGCTTTTGCATTGACCGTATGCCCGGCAATCGGACAGAATTCACCCATACAGCCCCTTCTTTCTTCATAGTCGGATCATACATAACCATTATATGTTATAAACATCTGTTTATTGCCGTTATGATGATGCAATTTTCCTGTCGTTGCCGGGGCTGAAATTATTTAGGCCGGCGGCGATCAGTAGAACCTTCCCATAGCCTATAATTCGTAGGGACCGGCCAAAGGCCGGTCCCTCTGCAATCGCGGTCCTGATGTTTGCTTTAACTTGAAGTGACGGAACTGCTGTTGGATGAGCCACACGGGCAACCCGGACAGTTTCCGCCGAAACCGCTCTGGGTAGCGCCTCCGGAAGTACCCGGGCCCTGTCCCCAAAATCCCCTGCCGTGGCCCCGCAAACCTTTACCGCCGCCGAGAAAGCGCGGGACAACGTTCGGGTTGTTCTCCATGTTTTGTCTGCATTTTTCGAGCCGGTCCTTGGCCGCCTGGGCCTGTTCGGAGGTGATCACGCCGGCCTCCAGGTACTTGTCGATCATCTGCGATTTAAGATCGAGCATCTTTTGGCGCAAGGCGTTTATCTCCTTGGCCTTTTCCGGTGCGATGGTGACGGTAGATTGTGAGTTTGTGTTTGAGTCTGACGGCGTGGTTGCGCCCTGGGCTATAGCCGGAATGGCAATAGCAAGGGCTAGAAGAAAGGCAAGGCCGATCATGAACCTCTTGTTTTTAAACATAGGTTCACCTCCTTCCTAAATAATTTGCGCTGCCGACTTTAGAATAACCGGTAATTGTGGCTGAAATTTTAAGGAAGTGTTACAATTCTGTTAAACCGGTCTGTTAAACCGGTCAAGCAGGATGTTTTCTTAAGATTTGATAGGGTAAAAAGCCTCCGTCACACGATACTTAACTGTTCATTCAGGAAACTTGCGGGAGGCGGGGCGACATATGCAAAGTGTTTTATCGTTGGTAAACGATCTTTTTTCAGCCATTAATGCGTGGTTTGCGGCGGGCAACTTTAACGGACTGACGGCGGCGCAGAAGGCGGAGGCGGTAAAGAGCCTGGCGGGTTTCGCGGCCGGTGTGGGCGTCATGCCCAGGACGGCCGGCATGGGGTTCGTCGAAGGGAAGCTCGCGGGTCTGCCCGGGAAGGCCCTTCCCACCTCTCCCGAAAACGCGGCCGCCGGTCTGGTGCGCTGGCAGCTTGACATGGGGGGCGACATCGGCGGCGCCCTGTCGGGGGATCAGGCGGCGGCCGAAAGGGCGGTGGAAGGAGTGCACCGGCTCGGGGACTACATGGCGGGAAAGAAGGATTAGAAGATGAAAACATATTGGCCGCTGGTGTTCGTCACCGCGCTCTTTTTGGCCGTTCTGCCCGTTTTTTCGGCGTCATTATGGAGCGAGCTGTGGGTGGCGCTTTACTGGCCGGCCATGTTCGTTCTTCAGCTTGCGGTGCTTACCTGGCCCTGGCGCACCGTTCCCCTGCGGCTTGTTATCAGCGCCTTTCTAATGGGTGCCGGTCCCGTCATGGCGCTGGTTCTTCTTGTGCAATTGCCGCTCGTCAGTCTGCTGGAGTACGCTTACCCCGTTCATTACTTTTTTGCGGATATTGTTGGGAAGAACGTTGATGTAGGCGCGGTTTTTCTCGCGCCGGTCTGCGAAGAAGCATTTAAGATACTGCCGCTTGCGGTTATTCTCATTGTGGGTCCTTGGCGGCACCTGCGCTACACGGCCGGTCCGCTGGACCTGGCCGTACTGGGTGCGGCTCTCGGCGGCGGATTTCAGTTCATCGAGACGGTGTGGCGCGGGATGGCGGTGGACCTGCACTCCTACGCCCGTATCGCCGAGCACATCAGCCCGCACCTGGGCTGGTTCTACCTTCTGCCGACACTGGAACGGCCCGAAGCGGCTGCGACCGCCTGGTTCGGTCACGCCGGGGTGACGGCGGCTCTGGCTTTAGTCATAGGCTTTGCCCTGAGGCTGGATGCGCGGCGCCGGATCCGGTGGCTGCTGCCGGCGGCGGCCGGCGGGCTGGCAACCTTCGAGCACTTCATGACCAACCTCGGCGAGCCGGATGTATTCTGGCTGAAAGCTCTGTACATCGCCGATCTGAATGGTCTGCTGTCATCCATCCTGTTTATCGCCGGCGTGATCTGGGCTGTCATTCTGAGCGCCGGGATCTTGAAACGCTACCGAAACGTGGACCCGGAAGCCGTATTCGGTCTTCCGGAAGCGCGCGAGGTTTTTGCCCGAAAGCCGCCGACGGCCGGCAGGTTGTGGCTTGCGCTGCTGCTCATGCGGCTCAGCCGGGCGACCGCTTTCAGGCTGGACTGGTTCGGGAAAAGCCGTAACCGCCCCCGGCGCATCGCCTTCGCGCTGTACGGCATGCGGCAGACGGCGCTGGCGCTGAAGGAGAGTCTGCGGCGCTTTTAAAGAGCTTCTTCATAATAGCATTGTGTTTTCCGGTTTATCAAAAAGCTGGGTCGATTTCTTTACGATATTTATGGTATTCGGAGGCAGACGTTGCTGAGCAGGAAACTGTATGTCGAGCTTTCGCAACCTCATCTTGAGGACAATACGGCCGATAAGGAACGGCTTCTGGCGGCGATTCCCGCGGATACCGGTGAGGTAAGCGTGCCACTGAACGTGATACGGCGGATGTCCGGGGTGCTGCGGGATTCGGACTGGCGCGTAACGGTGACGCTCGGACGGGATGTGGGAGGCTGGCGGCTTCAGGCGGTTGAGCGGGGGGACACCACGGGAAGGCAGTACGGTCTGGCGGTCGATGCGGGAACGACGACGATAACCGCGGCGGTGGTAGATTTGACCTCGGGAAAGGTGACGGCTGCGGCGGCGGGCGAGAACATGCAGACGCTGGTGGGGGAGGATATCCTCACAAGGATTCATGCCTCCGGCGAGGAAGGACCGGCGGAACTTCAGGTCCTGCTCTTGGAAAGCATTAATCGGATAGCGGAAGAAGCGGCCTCCGATGCCGGGGTTTCTTTGGCGGAGGTAACATCCGTGGCGGTGGGAGCCAATACCGCCGTGATCCATTTTTTCCTGGGGCTGGACCCGTCGCGGATCTGCCGGGAGCCGTATATTCCGGTCGTAAACAACCCCGGATTCCTGCGTGCGGGAGATTTATGGCTCGCGGTTCACCCGGAGGCGGTGGTTTACTGCCTGCCCGGGGTCGGGAGCTATGTAGGCGGCGACGCGGTAGCGGGTATCCTGGTGAGCGGGATGTGCCGGGAGGACGAAACGGCGCTTTTCATGGACATTGGGACCAACGGGGAGATGGTCATAGGCGGCAGGGAATGGCTGGTCGCGGCGGCGGGAGCGGCGGGACCGGCTTTGGAGAGCGGTGTGGTGCGCCAGGGGATGCGTGCCGGGCCGGGAGCGGTGGACCGCGTGCGCATCGGCCCCCGGACGCAGACGGTTGAATACCGGGTGATGGACGGCGGCAGGGCGAAGGGACTGTGCGGCTCGGCGGTGGTGGACGCCCTGGCCGGGATGCTTCTGGCAGGGGTTATCGACCGGGCGGGACGCTTCCGTGACGGGCGCGAAGCGTTTGTGGCGGTCCCGGGAAGCGATACGGAGAGCGGTGCGGATATCGTAATTACGCAGCAAGACATCAAAAGCTTCCTCAAGACTAAAGGGGCGGTCAACGCGGCGATGGAAACCCTCCTGGCCGCCGTGGGCGTAAGGCCCGCAGAAATCAGCCGGTTTTATGCCGCCGGCGCCTTCGGAGAAAATCTTGACGTAGAGGCCGCTGTTACCATCGGGCTCTATCCCGATCTCCCGCGCTACCGGATCGGGCTGCTCGGGAACACCTCGCTCGAAGGGGCAAGACGGGCGCTTGTTTTCGAGGAGGCAAGACGGGAGATGGAGGAGATCCGCCGGCGGGTGACCTACTTTGAGCTGAACGTGAATGCGGACTTCATGAACCGTTTTGCGGGCAGCCGGTTCTTTCCTCATACCGATATTTCGCTCTACCCTTCAGTCGAGAAGAAATTAAAAGAAGCGGGTTTGCTATAACGATTTTCATCGAATCCCGCCTGGGACCTCTCCCATTGTCAAATACTTTCCATATAATCCCTGCCTCAAACCTCCACCCTTATAATCTTGCAGGAATAACGTTTCCTGGCGCCGAAAATGACGGGCACAGGGGGTGTTGTTATGGCGAACGAACAAGAGTGCCCGCGTGGCGCCATTCTCCAGCGTGATAAAGAAACCTACGCTATCGTACCGCGGTTTGCGCCCGCCGGCGTGATGGACGCCGCCGTATTCCGGCGGTTGGCGGACGTGATAGAAAAGTACGGCATTCCCGTGGCGAAGATTACTTCCGCGCAGCGGATTGCCCTGGTCGGGATAAAACCCGAGGACGTGGAAGCGATTTGGGCCGACCTAGGGGTGGGGCCTGCCCCGGCGACGGGGCACTGCGTACACTACGTACAGGCTTGCCCGGGGAACGCTTTTTGCCGTTTCGGACAGCAGGATTCCCTGGGTTTGGGCGCGCGCCTGGACAAATTACTCGTCGGGTACGGTGAGTTTGCGCACAAGGTGAAAATCGGACTTTCCGGCTGCACTTTCAACTGCGGGGAATCCTGGCTCAGGGATTTCGGGGCTTTCGGTAAACCCAAGGGCTGGACGGTGATTGCCGGTGGAACCAGCGGCGGCAGGCCGCGGATCGGCGACGAAATGGCGCGGGACGTGGACGGTGAAACGGTGGTCGCTCTGGCCCGAAAGGCGCTGGATCTTTACGGGGAACTTGCGAAACGGGGCGAGCGACTGGGCCGTACAATTGAACGGGTGGGAGTTGAGGTTTTCCGGGCCCGCCTTTTAGACTGAGGTACATGGGCAATGAGCCTGGTGCCGGTTTTTTGCCGCCTGCGCTGTCCGGAGTGTTATACCGCTTTTCCGGCGGAGGTAATGAAGGGTACCGGTTCGGGCGGCTTCCTGGAGAGTGACTTGTGCTACCGGGCGGGCAGCATTTTTGTCTACCCTTTTTTTGTCGTGGTATGTCCCGGCTGCCGTTTTGCCGCCAACTACGAGGAGTTCGACTATCTGGGCGGGTTTCCCCGTTACAGCGAGTACCACCCGATACAGCGGGCGCTCGGGAAATTCTTGCGCGAGCAGCGAGCGCTGTATCCCGGGAGCGAAAAGTACCGGCTCGCGGTCATCTGGCAGCGGCGCAGGAAAGCGCCCGTAATGCGTCTCGCGCGCCTCCACCTGCGCGGGTCATGGTGCGCGCGCTACGAGGGCGACCCGGAGGCGGAGCGCTACCATCAGGAACAGGCGGTCAGGCTTTTCCAGGGGGCGCTCGCGCAGGGGTGCGGCGGGGTGGAAGCGGCGGTTACCGGCTATCTGGTCGGAGAACTGTACCGCCGGCTGGGAAGGTTCAGCGAGGCGGAATCTGTTTTCGGAGGGCTGAAGGAGGATTCCCTGCCGGAGTGGCTGCGCCCGGGTTTTCGGGCGATGCGGGATCTTGCCGCGCTCAGGGACGATTCGCCGAAGGTCCTTCCAAGTAACTATTCAGCCGTCACTTAACACTTACGGAGCGCGGCGAGAAGTCATGCAGTGCAAGGAAGACCGGCGGAGACGAACCGGAGCGTACTGAATACGTACGTGAGGATTCGGCTTCGCCGCGCTGACGCAGCAATGCGTTGCTTATCGCCGCGCTCTTCATCAGTACGTTACCCTTCTGCGACCGTAGCGAGAACCCGGTCGCCGGTTGCTTCAAACCCTGAATCCCCGTACATTTTTGCCAGCGTTCCATCCGCCGAATCGTAAAATAGGTAGACTTCTTTGCGTCTTTCCGTCAAATCACGGCAAAGGTGCAACGTGCAGTCCCGGGAAAACCCCTGCCTCCGGTACGCTTCCTTCGTAAAGACTCCTCCGACCATCGCCGTATCGCCGGTTTCGGTCGTCGTCAGGGCGCATGACACGATACGGCTGCCTTCGTTGTGCCGCAGCGCGGCATGGGTGATCCCTTGTAAAATATCAGGCACAAGCTCTTTCCTGAATCGCAGCCTTTGACTTAGTGTTTTCCACTGTTAGCTGAGGACTGAGGACTTTCGACTGAGGGACTTGACCCGCAATCCGTAACAACTATTGTTGCTTTTCCCTGTCATGCGGACTTAGGACTGTCGACTGAGGACTTGATTTGCGGCTTGTAACTTTCTGTTACTTTATCCGCACACCCCAGATCTTTTGTCCCCTGGTGCCGACCACGACCATGTCATCGAAGACCGCGGGGGAACCCTCGACATTGGCGCCCAGGTTGACCTTATCGCGGATTATGCCTTTCCTTCCGTCGATCAGGTACATACTGCCGCCGGAGTCGCAGAAGACGATGTAACCCTTCCCGCCCGGGGTATAGACATCGACCGGCGAACTCCAGGAGTAATAGGGAAGCGCTATCTCCCACACGGTCTTGCCGCTATCTTTATTAAAGGCGACGAGCCTTCCTCCTTTCGGCCCGTTGCACCGGGCGATGCTGTAAATCACCAGGTCGGAGATGTCATGTTTGCCTAACGCGGGGGTGGCGAGCGTTCCGCCGTTCTCGTAAACATTGTGGGAACACGAAAAGGACCTTTCCCACATCGTCGTGCCTGTTAAGGCGTTAATTTTCCTGACGTAGGAGGATCCGCCCTTTCTCTGTTTATCCACCTCGCAGGCGGTGTAAAGAACGGCGCCGCCGCCTTCCTCCTCCAGGACCGCGGTACTGTCCGTGTCGTCGGTTACACTCCGCGCCCACACGGGGACAAGCGTATTTAAATCCAGACACTGCAGCACCCCGTCGTTGTCCGCGAAATAGGCGAAGTGCTTATAAACGGCGACGGAGTCTTCTATGCCGCTTTGCCTGTTAAGCGAACAGCGGTAACGGTACCTTACCTCTTCCGGATTGATTTGCAGAAGGCCGCGTTCGGGGTCGAAAGCGGTGTTCAGCTTTATGATATAAACGAGGCCGTTCTCGCCGGCTTCGATGAGCGTGTCCGCGCCGGCGTGGACCAGGCTGTTTGAATCGAACGCCCCCCAACCTTTCAGCGCAGGTTTATCGTGCCCGTTGATAAAGAACATAAGCCTTTCGTCAAGCAGGCTGTAAACGCTGAAACCTATGGGAACCCGCTTGCCGTTCACGGCGTCTATCCCCTGGCCTACATAAAGCAGCGGAATCCCCCTGGGGTCCACGGAAACGCTTCCCTTAACGGGGCCCGGCATGTTGATCGGGGGGCGGGTCGGTTCGCCCGTTCCAAGGTCGAGAAAGTAGACCCTGCCGTCCAGTGCCCCGCAAATGACTTCTTTCAGGCCTTCCTTCTTTTTGGCGGCCGGGAAAAGGTTCATTTTCTGCTTCAGGTTTTCGTTCCATTTGATTATCACCGGCTGTCCCGTCCAGCCGACACCGGTCCAGGAGTCTATCCGACCCGTCCGGCGGCTCCATACCTTCTCCAGTTTTTCAAGGGTTACGCCTGCGCACCCGTAACTGGCGGAGTCCCGGTAATTGTTGCCTCTGAAGCAAACCACACCTTCTACCCCGGTGTAGTCCGAGGACGCGTCGAATGATAAATCACCGTTTCTTTTAAAGGGTTGGACGACCTTTTTACCGCTGAAAACCAGGGTTTTAAAATTCAAAGCGGAAGGAAGGTTGGCCGCGGGAACCTTATGGACGACGGCGGGTTCAACCGTGCCCTTTTCCTCGGATCCTCCGGATACGGGAGAAGGAGAAGCGTTTCCTCCGTGTTGCGAAAAGCCGATGGCGGAAAACAGGGTCACCGATACCGCGATCAAAACAAACAGACCGGTTATGGGTAGAATAACCTTTAGATTCTTCACGGCGCAGCCTCGCAAAATCGTTGAAAGGATCCATTCAGGCGTTCCGTTGGCGAAATACCAAGCTAATGGTTGCGTTTAAAGAAGGCAGTGCTAAATATTGGTATATACGATACAACTATTTGCTTCCGTATGCAAGATGTATTTAAAAACAGCGTGGGATAATGTTGTGTTTTTAAGAACGGTCGACTGCCCCCGCCGCTCGACGCCGGTTATCATATCATCGAGAACCGCCTCGATTATCTCGTCCTTGCCGGCGAAGTAGCGGCAAAGGGTGCGCTTGCTCACACCGGCGGCCGCAGCCAGTTCGTCGGTGGTCACAGCGTGGAACCCTTTCTTTCCGGCCAGTTCTTTCATTGCGTTTGGAAATGTCCCGCCAGAGGTATTGCACGCCGATACCCTTGAGCATAATCCCCCGCAGGATATCGAGAAAATAGGTCAGGGGGATGAGGTTGCCGATGTATCGGATGACGGCCGGCATGGAAGAGCGCGGGAAGATGAACCCGCGCAGGAGCACGCTCGGCAGCCGCGTTCCCTTTCCCGCACCAGGGCGAAAGCCGTAAGCATAACGGTGATGTTCTGCACAAAAGCCAGGAGATGCCGGGATTGGGCTCCGCCCGACTGTTTCCGCAATGGCTCTACTACTTGACTCGTAACCTGCGATTCGTGACCCGCGACTAAATAAGAAGTATTTCGTCAAAACCGACACGCGCCAGAAACCCGGTTCTTCCGGTGCTTACCGCCTGCACATAATCGTATAACTGGATGCCGCCTCTCGGACCTTCTTCACCGGTGGGGCTCGGGATGTGCCATCTGAGGGCGATAACTTCCGTGCCTGCGGGCAGCGGCGTCCCTGTGGAACCTATCTGAGGCCAGTCTAAAAGGGTGACATCCCGCATGATCAGATGAACCCTTTTACGCCCCTGCGCCACAAGATCGATCCGTCTTAAGGCCAGCGGAACCAGGTCGGCGACGGCGGGGTCACCGCTCACGCCGCCGAGAGCAGTCCTGACCTGCCGGTTGAGGCCGAGCCTGCCGAAACTGATCACGGTGTAAGCCCGCACTACATCGCAAGGATTCCGGAGCAACTGCAGTAAATAGGGGATAGCCCTGCGTCCCAGCGCTTCCCACTGGAAAGAGCCGATGTAGTAAATACCGTGAATCTGGAGCGGGTTGAGCATATCGCAGTACTGCGCCGCCGTCCGCTCCCAGGTCTCTTTAAGTTGTGCGGGGTCGGGGATTTCGGGTGCGATAAGTAGTTCGGAGCCTGCCAGAATGTAATTCGGGTCGGGTATCTGGTTGATTCGCGCCAGCACTTCTATTGTGGTGCCGAACTCGCGGGCAAGACACCAAAGGGTGTCTCCCGGGCGCACGACATAATAGGGGCCGCCGCCGGCTTTCGGCAGGTCGAGCCCCGGTTCCGGGATGATCAGGACCTCACCGGGGTAGATGATATCCGGGTTGCAGATCACATTGGCGCCGAGTATCGCGTCTATGGTGGTGCCGAAACGCCCCGCAATAAGGTACAAGGTATCTCCGGACCGAACGAAATACAGCATGGGTTCTTCCCTCCTTAGTTATCATGATATTTCGGAAACTGAATAAGTGTTTCTTGATAAAGCTTCCGCCCGTTATGCCGGACGGCGGTGAAGGAGTCGCCTATGCCGCGTTGCGGCACAACGAAAAATGAAAAACATTTTCATAACGTTTTGTGCCTGAGCGCAGCGAAAGGCATGGTTATAAGAATGAAAATCGGAACGGTAAGGCATTTGCCTGTTATCCGGATTTGTTTTCTTGAGCGCCTTGGCGGTTGATTCTATTTTCTGAGGAGTTCGCCATGCTGCCGAAGACGGCACCACGTCGAATGAAAATGAGGACCCTTAAGCTGGTCACTTAGAAGCAGTGACGTAACAAAGGCGGAACGCGGCGAGAAGTGATGCAGCAATGCGTTACTTATCGCCGCGCCCGGCGAAAGAAGCACTATTTTCAAGAGGAGGTAATTGGGATGCTGGTGTGCCTAGACCCCGGTCACGGGGGCTACGATCCGGGAGCGACAGGGCCGTCAGGATTAAAAGAAAAGGACGTCAACCTTGAGGTTGCGCTCAAGACCGGTTCTTATCTTGAGAGAGCGAGAGTAGGCGTGATTTTTACGCGGAATAGTGATCAGGTTCCGTGGCCCGCGGATAAAAACAAGGATCTTGCCGCGCGGTGTGAGATAGCGAACAAGGCGGGCACCGACCTTTTTGTCAGCGTTCACTGCAACGGCGCAAACGATCCGAAGGCTAACGGAACGGAAACCTATTCCTTCAGCGACACGGGACCGGGAGCCGATGCCGCAAAACTGGTGCAGGCCGAACTATTGGAAGCACTCAAGCTGCGCGACCGGGGCACCAAAACGGCCAGGTTTTACGTCCTCCGGCACACCGTTATGCCGGCGGTGCTCACGGAGCTTGCTTTCATCAGCAACCCTCATGAAGAGCATCTTCTGGCGCTTCCGGGGGCCAGGACTATTATGGCGCGGGCGATAGCGCGTGCGGCAGCCCGCCATTTTGGTGTGGAATTGCCGGAAGAAGAGCCGCGGCTGGTTATAAACGGCCGACCCGCACTCGGCGTGCCCTTTAAGATAGTCGACGGTAAGACCTGGGTTGAACTGCGTTCCTTTGTTGAGGCCATCGGGGGTACGGTGCAGTGGGACGAAAGAACTAAAACCGTAAACGTAACAACAAGATAGGCGTTTTTTTCAGTTCGCCCCGCCAAAACTACCGGTCGGGATTAGTTGATTGCTTTGTTTGATGCTCATATGATAATATACTGGCTGATGAGGGCGGCATCGATCGGGAGCCGCACCACCAATTTCTTTTTTACAGGCAAATCCGCTTGGAGCCGGTAAGGACCGAGACGGGGGTAGCAGTGTATTATACCTTTCGGACGGCCCGGAGGTATTTTCTTTTTTTAAGGGGGTGGGGTTTTGCATCAACATCCAAAGGTGGCCGTAATCGGGGCGGGCCGCGTTGGTTCCGCCCTGGCCCTGAGTCTGACAGAAAGGGGCTATCCGGTGGCGGCGGTGGCAAGCCGGAGCGCGGCTTCGGCCGAGCGTCTCGCCGCGAAGGTGGGCGCAAGGGTCTGCGCGGCGGCGGAAGCGGCGCGGGAAGGCGAACTGGTGTTCGTAACGACTCCCGACGGTGTTATCGGGACGACGGCGGCGGAAATCGCCCGCGAAGGGGGCATCCGCGGGGGCCAGTATGTGGCCCATGTAAGCGGCGCGCACCCGGCGGCGATCTTAATGCCGGCAAAGGAAGCCGGCGCGGTGGTGTTTTCGCTGCATCCGCTGCAGTCTTTCGCGACGCCGGAGCTTGCACTGGAGCGCCTGCCCGGTTCGTACTTCACCTTTGAAGGCGACCGGGACGCCTATCCGCTGGCGCGACAGCTGGTAGACGACCTGGGCGGCAGCCTTTTTCAGATAGAGGCGGCGGCAAAGCCGCTCTATCACGCCGCAGCCTGTGTCGCCTCCAATTATCTTGTCACGCTGCTTGATCTGGTGCTCGTCCTCGCCGGGCAGTCCGGTTTGCCGCGGGCCGATATTTTGCCCGCTTTCCTTCCTTTGATCCAGGGCACCATAAACAATGTAAGCGAGGTGGGACCGATTGCCGCGCTTACAGGACCGGTCGCCCGCGGGGACAGCGGGACGATCCGGCAGCACGCCGCGGCGATGGGGAAGGAAGAATGGGGGCTTTACCGTCTGATCGGACTTTTTACCGTGAAAATAGCCCGGGAGAAGGGTTTATCACCCGAAGCGGCAGAAGAACTCCAAAAAATTTTCAGCGAGGTGAAGTGAAATGTCCAAGGAACGGGTGACAACGGCGGATCTCAGGCGGTGGAAAGACGAAAAGCGACCGATAACGATGCTTACCGCCTACGATTTTCCCACCGCCAGACTGGTGGACGAGTCGGGGATAGACACCATTCTGGTCGGGGATTCGCTGGGCAACGTTATTCTCGGGTACGACTCCACTCTGCCCGTTACGATGGAAGAAATGCTCCATCATACGAAGGCGGTGGCGCGGGGCGCCTTCCGGGCGATGGTGATCGGGGACATGCCGTTCATGTCTTACCAGGTTTCCGTAGAAGAAGCGGTTTATAACGCAGGCCGTTTCTTAAAGGAGGCGGGAGCGCAGGCGGTTAAGCTTGAAGGCGGGCAGGATTGGGCCGATACGGTAAAAGCGATTGCGGTCAGCGGCATCCCGGTGGTCGGGCACATCGGACTGACGCCGCAGTACGTGCACCAGCTCGGGGGCTACCGGGTGCAGGGCCGGCAGGCCCAAGCCGCCCGGCGCCTCGTGCAGGATGCGGTCAGTCTCGCGGAGGCGGGCGCCTGCGCCATAGTGCTGGAGTGTGTGCCTTCCGAGGTGGCCCGGCGGATAACGGAGAGGGTGCCGGTGCCTACCATAGGCATAGGGGCGGGTTCCGACTGCGACGGGCAGGTGCTGGTTTCGCACGATCTTCTCGGGCTTTACGGCGGTTTTTCACCCAAGTTCGCCAAACGTTACGCCAACCTGGTGGATGAAATCAAGCGGGCGTTGGAGGCCTACCGGGAAGAGGTTTTGAAAAAGGAATTTCCTTGCCCCGAGCATTCTTTCTCCATGCCGGCGGAGGAACTGGATGATTTCTTGAAAGAGTAGTCGTAAGTCACGGGAAGTTCCAAGTTGAAAGTCCTCAGTCCTCAGTCCTCAGTCCGGGGGCATTGGGGAAACAATAACAGTCGCAAGTTGCGGGTCACGGGTTACGGGTTAGATTTTTTATACTGCATACTGATGACTGACTACTGGATAATAAGCCTTGAATACTCACCAAGGAGTAAGTATTATGGATATATTCCAAAGAATTACGGAGATGCGCGGATACGTAAACGGGGTGCGCGCGGAAGGAAAACGGGTCGGGTTTGTGCCCACGATGGGTTTCCTTCACGTCGGTCACGCCGCGCTGATGTCGACCGCACGGGAAGATACCGACCGGGTGGTGGTAAGTATCTTCGTTAATCCGCTGCAATTTGGTCCCAGGGAAGATTTTCGTGAGTATCCCCGGGACCTTGAAAGGGACCGGCGAATCTGCCGCGACGCCGGGGTGCACGCGCTGTTTCTCCCGGAAGCGGGGGAGATGTACCCGGACGGATTCGCCACCACCGTTGACGTATCGGGGATAACAGACGTTCTCTGCGGTCGTTCCCGTCCGGGGCATTTCCGGGGCGTGGCGACGGTGGTGACGAAGCTTCTGAACATCGTACAACCTGACCGGGCGTACTTCGGAATTAAGGACGCGCAGCAGGTGGCGGTGATCCGGCGGATGGTGGAGGACTTGAACATCCCGACCAGCGTGATGGTTCATCCTACGGTGCGCGAGGCTGACGGGCTGGCCGTCAGTTCCCGGAACGTCTACCTGGGAAGCGAGGAAAGACAGGCGTCGCCGGTTATTTACCGGAGCCTGAAGCTGGCCGAGGAGGCCGTCCGGAAAGGCGAGCGAAACCCGGCGCGGCTGCAAAGGCTGCTGGAGGCGAACATCAGTGCCGAACCGCTTGCGCGGCTGGACTACGCCGAGGTTTTAAACTGGCCGGAATTGAAGCCTGTCGAGGAAATACAGCCGGGCAGGTTGTTGATGGCGGTAGCCGCGTTTTTCGGGCGGGCGCGGCTGATTGACAATGTTTTGGTGGAGGTGGAGTAAATGCTCCTAATGATGTTAAGGGGAAAAATCCACCGGGCCACGGTTACGGAGACCAATGTGGACTACGTCGGCAGTATAACCATTGATGAGGCGTTGATGGAGGCGGCGGATATCTTTCCGGGGGAAAGGGTTCAGGTCGCCGATATTAGTAACGGCGAGCGCTTCGAGACGTACACCATTTCGGGACCGCGGGATTCGGGGGTTGTCTGTCTCAACGGCGCGGGCGCCCTGCTGGCGAAGCCCGGAGATAAAATCATCATTATCGCTTACGCCGTTGTTCCCTACGCGGAGGCCCGCAGTTTCCGGCCCAGGATAGTGATGGTAGACGATAAAAACAAGGTGGTTGAGGTCAAGCGGGAGGAAACCCACGGCACGGTTGGGTAGGAGAATAGAATGCAGAATTCAGAATGTAGAAGGTAGAAGCTTCGGGATGTGAACCCTGCGAGGGAAGCTGGGAGCATCTAAAACGGGACATTGGACAGTATATTATAATGCCGGAGCGGGAGTAAGTTGCAGGAATTCGTATATCGGATTCCTTTTTTCATACCTTTTGGGACAAAGCCCGGCTTCAGGCACAATTTACCGGTGCTTCCGCAACCTTCTTGACAGTGCAAAGCGCCCCAATTAGAATTAACCTTAATCCAAGGGCTGAGCGGCTTTTGTTGTGACCAATAACGCAGGAGATGTGAAGCATTGAGCGGCAACAATGAACTGGTGCAGGAAATCAAACGGCTTAAAGAGGAACGGGATGCGCTGATACTCAGCCATTACTACCAGCGTCCCGAGGTACAGGAGATCGCGGATTACATCGGCGATTCACTGGAACTTTCGCGCCGTGCGGCATCTACGCCCGCCGGGGTGCTGGTTTTCTGCGGTGTACACTTTATGGCGGAAACCGCGGCCGTATTATCACCCGATAAAACGGTGCTCATTCCGGATTTGCAGGCCGGGTGCCCATTGGCGGAGACAGTAACCCCGGAAGCGCTCAGGGCACGGAAGGAACAAATGCCCGAAGCCGCGGTTGTCTGTTATGTCAACACCTCGGCGGCGGTGAAAGCGGAGAGTGACATCGTCTGCACCTCCGCCAACGCATCAAAGGTGGTGCAGAGCCTGCCGCCGGAAAAGGAGGTTTTGTTCGTCCCCGACTATAATCTGGGCCAATACGCGGCGTCGCAGAACCCGGACCGGCGTTTTGTATTATGGGACGGGCATTGTTATGTTCATGACCGGATCCGGTCTATTGATATCCTCAGAGCCCGGAAAGAGCACCCCGGCGCCCGGGTTATAGCGCACCCGGAGTGCCGCGCAGAGGTGCTTTCCCTGGCCGACAAGGTGGCGAGCACCTCGGGGATGCTCCGTTTTGCCGGCGAAAGTTCGGCCGAGGAGTTTATTGTTGTGACAGAAGAAGGCCTTTTGTATCAGCTCCGCAAAGAAAATCCGGAAAAACGGTTTTATCTTGCATCCGCGTCTTTAATCTGTTCGCAGATGAAGCAGATCACTCTCGAAAAGATTTGCGATGCGCTCCGTACACTCGAGCCGCGGGTGGAGGTCCCGGGTGAGGTACGCGAGCGTGCGGTGCAAGCGGTGGAGCGGATGCTGGCGGTGGGCTGACGGGTAATTGTTTGGGGTCAGGATTCAGTATCCAGAAGTCAGAAGTCAGAAGGTTTCGAGAAATATTATAAGTCGTGTCTCACACGGTCTTCCAATCGTTTCATGAAGATAATACCCAGTATAGGTCAGGGCTCTATAGCTCCTGATTCTAAAATTCTGGATTCTGGCTACTTACTTCTGAATTCGGACCCGGAACCCGTGCTTGAATAGTTAAAATATGGGGGTGGAGTGTGTGGCCGGGCGTTACCTGGTGAACTTTGACAGCCGGGAACTGGAAACCGCGGAGTGTGCCTTTCTTATTTTAGGAAGCGGTATCGCCGGGCTTTACACAGCGCACGTGGCCACCGAATTCTGGGATGACGTGGTGGTCCTTACCAAGCGGGGTATAGACGATACCGCCACGGAACGGGCGCAGGGGGGGATCGCCGCGGCGCTGGGCCCGAGCGATTCACCGATGCTTCATTACGGCGATACACTGCTCGCGGGGGCGGGGCTTTGTGACGCCGACGCGGTTCGGATTTTAGTTAACCACGGCCCGGCAAGGGTGGAGGAACTTATAAGGTTCGGCGCCAACTTTGACCGGGCCAACGGGCGGCTCGATTTTACCCGTGAAGGCGCGCACACCATACGTCGCATTCTTCACGCGGCCGGGGACGCAACCGGGGCGGAAATCCAGAGGGTGCTTTCGTCCATAGTCAGTTCGGACCCGCGGGTCACGGTGCTGGAAAACCATTTCGTGGTGGACCTTCTGGTCACCAACCGGGTTTGCTGGGGTGTGCTCACCTGGGATACGGTCCGGGAGAAATTGACCATCTTCCGCGCCGGGATCGTGGCGCTGGCGACCGGCGGAGCCGGGCAGATTTACAGCCATACCACCAACCCGAAGGTCGTCACCGGCGACGGGATATCGATCGCCTACCGCGCCGGCGCCGAAGTGATGGATATGGAGTTTGTGCAGTTTCATCCGACGGTGCTCGCGCTCAAAGGGGCGCGCCGCTTTTTAATCTCAGAGGCGGTCAGGGGTGAAGGGGGCATCCTCCTGAATTCCAGTGGGGAACGCTTTATGCCCCGGTACCATCCCCTGTCTGAACTCGCGCCGCGGGATGTAGTGGTGCGCGCGATTTTGAAGGAGCTTGCGATCGACGGTTCCGAATGCGTTTACCTCAGTCTCGCCCACCTGAAACCGGAAAAGGTTGAGGCACGCTTTCCAACTATAACGGAACGTTTGAGGGCTCACGGTCTTGACCTTGCGCGTGACCTCATACCGGTTTCCCCCGCGGCGCATTATTTTATGGGCGGCGTAAAAACCGGGCTTTATGGGGAGACAAATATAAAAGGTCTTTACGCTTGCGGCGAGGTGGCCTGCGCGGGCGTGCACGGCGCGAATCGTCTCGCGTCCAACTCTTTGCTCGACGGGCTGGTTTTCGGCGGGAGGATCGCGGAACACGCGCGGACGCTGACGAAGGAAACCGTTGATCAGTCTGCGGCAAATGAGGGCCTCGATCCGCCGAGCGGTTTCGACGCCGGAAAATTGAAAGAGGACCTGAAGGCGCTTATGCAGGAGTTCGCGGGGCCGGTACGTACGGGAAAAGGTCTTGAGACCGCTTTGGAGCGGCTCGAAGAATGGGATTGGCTGCGGGATAAGGCGGCTGCCGCACCTGACGATATGGAACTGCGGAACATGCTTGACGTGGCTGAATTAATTTCAGAATCGGCTTTGATGCGGACCGAATCGCGAGGCGGCCACTACCGTGCGGATTATGCGGAAAGCCGCAAACGGTGGCGGAAACATATTATTTTCCGGCGGCAGGTGTAAAGAAAATGGCCGATGAGTATGTTATAGGGTTAGACCGGCTGATAGACCGGGCACTTGATGAGGATATCGGAGCAGGCGACTGCACAACAAGAGCCATCGTCCCGGCGCATGTTTCCGCTCGGGGCGTGTTCGTTACCCGGGAAGACGGAGTGATCGCGGGCCTGCCGGTTGCGGAGAGGGTCTATACACGGTTGAACCCGGCTGTCCGTTGCGATTACCGGGTTGTCGAGGGATCCAGGGTCGAGGCCGGCGCGGTCCTTGCGGAGGTTCACGGCCCGGCGCGGGCAATCCTGACCGGTGAACGGGTTGCCCTTAACTTCCTGCGGCACCTTTCCGGGATTGCGACCAGGACGGCGTTCATGGTGGAAAGGATAAGCGGACTTCCGGCCCGGGTGGTTGACACGCGCAAGACCACGCCGGTTATGCGGTCACTCGAGAAATACGCGGTGCGTATAGCCGGAGGGAAGAACCATCGCTTCGGTCTCTACGATGGTATACTCATTAAAGACAACCATATCCGTGTTGCCGGGGGGGTCAAAGAAGCGGTGAAACTGGCGCGGGAAGGGGCGCCGCATGGCCTGAGAATAGAGGTTGAAGCGGAAACCCTGACGCAGGTTGAAGAGGCGCTGGCTGCGGGGGCCGAGATCATCATGCTGGACAACATGCCGGTGGCGTTGATGCAAGAGGCTGTGCGCCTTATCGGCGGACGGTCCGTGATTGAGGCTTCGGGCGGTATAACCGAAGAAAACATCAGGGCGGTCGCGGCCACGGGGGTTGACCTCATTTCGGTGGGCGCGTTGACCCATTCGGTGCGAGCGCTGGATATCTCGCTGGAAATAGAGGACGTTTCCGAAGGAGTGACCCATGCTGCGTTGCGGCACGACGAGGCATGAAATATAGACCCGCAAGCTTGTAATTTAGAAGCAGTGTTGTAACATGCACGGAACGCAGCTTATCGCGGCGCCCTGCAAAAGAACGCTTATTTTCAAGGGAGGACGGCAGTGCAGCCTTTGCGTGAACAACTGATGACCCGACTGATGACCGCCAAGGGTTACGTATCGGGGGCCGAAGTCAGCCAGGACCTGGGTATTTCCCGCGAAGCGGTGTGGAAGCACATCCGGGCATTGAGGCGGGAAGGGTTCGTCATTTCGGCAAGCCCCCGCAAGGGTTATCTTTTGCTCAACGTGCCCGATGTGCTGCACCCCTGGGCCGTTGTTCCGCTTTTTACCGGAGGGTTCGGCCGGCCTTACCACTACCACGGGGTCCTTTCTTCGACGAACGACCGGGCGAAGGAACTTGCGCACGCGGGGGCGTCTGAAGGGACGGTGGTTGTGACCGAGGAGCAGACCGGAGGGCGCGGGAGGCGCGGGCGTTTGTGGCACTCCCCGAGGGGCGGGTTGTGGTTTTCGTTGATCCTGCGCCCCGGAGTTTCCCCGGCGGGGATTCATTCTCTGTCGCTTCTGGTTTCGCTTGCGGTTGTTCAGGGTGTGAACGATTTTCTGCGAATTTGCAGTGAGTTGAAATGGCCGAACGATATATTTTTGGGCGGGCGAAAAGCGGGCGGGGTTTTAATCGAAATAGGCGCCGAGGCGGAGCAGGTGCACTACGCCGTAGCAGGGGTAGGTTTGAATGTAAACATCACCTCTTTCCCGGCGGAACTCGATGCCGCCGCCACATCCCTGAGGATACACACCGGTAAAGAAACCTGCCGCGCGCGCCTGCTCGGCGCTATTCTCAAGACCCTGGAAGACGGTTATTCCCGCTGGTGCCGGGAGGGGTTCGGACCTTTTCGCGAAGAATATAAAAAACGGCTTTGTTGTCTCGGGAAAGAGGTAACGGTGAGTGATGCCGGGCGGCTGACGGGCGGAGTCATCCTCGACGTTGAAGTCGACGGGAGGCTCGTATTAGGTCTGCCGGACGGTGGTACTCTTCGGTTGAGCGGCGGTGAAGTAACGGTGCGGGAGGGGAGAGGCGATGATCCTGGTGCTTGATATCGGGAACACCAACATCAGCGCGGGTGTTTTTCAGGAACAAAAACTGACCGCCGCCTGGCGTCTGGCGACCAGGCGCGAGCAGACGGCGGACGAGTTAGGGCTGACACTCCGCCAGTTTTTACGGGAAGAGCACCTTGACCCGGGAGAGGTGAGGGACGTTGCTTCCTGTTCCGTCGTCCCGCCGTTGAATCCGGTGGTCGAGGAAATGTCCCGGCGCTATTTCAACAGGCAGGTGTTCTTCATCGGGCCCGGCATCCGCACCGGGGTTCCGATAAAATACGAAAACCCCCGGGAGGTCGGCGCCGACAGGGTGGTCAACGCGGCGGCAGGGTTTGCGCTTTACGGCGGCCCTCTTATCATCGTCGATTTCGGGACCGCTATCACCTTCGATGTGATTTCCGCCAGGGGGGAGTACCTCGGCGGGGTTATCGCTCCGGGTGTGGGGATATCCTGCGAGGCGCTCTTTTCCCGGGCGGCAAGGCTGCCGCGGGTTGATTTGATAGCGCCGCCGGCAGTCATCGGACGGAACACCGTCCAGAGCATGCAGGCGGGAATCGTGCTGGGCTTTGCCGGTATGGTGGACGAGATCGTGCGAAGGATTAAGACGGAGCTTAAAGAAGGGCCGTCAGTGGTTGCGACCGGCGGCTTTGCGGAGTTGATAGCTCAGGAGAGCCAGACGATAGAGAGGGTGGACCCTTATATCACCTTAACGGGCTTGCGCCTGATTTATGAACGAAACCAGCAGGCTTAAAGGTAAAACGGTGCCTGACTAGTTTGGAGGTGGGAGGCAAGATGATGGAGGTTCTTCAACTTCTGATTCAGTACGCTCCGCGCCGCCTGGCTTCACCTTCCGCGTCATGCTTGTTTTCCGCGGCCTCCGGACTTCTTACTAAAAACTGCCGTTTCGGTGCGGAGCAGTATGCTAGATAGCCCCTCCGGTTTTTTTGATTTTCTTCTGGGTTCCGGTTTCCCGGTGGTTTCCGCTCCCATGGCTTCAGTGAGCGATAAGGCTTTCAGGCTGATCGCACGGGAGCACGGGGCGGCGGCGACCTGGACGGAAATGGTTGCCGCACCGGTTTTGTGTCATCCCTCGAATCACTCCCGCAGACTGTTTAATCTCGAAGGTGAAAGCGGCGTGGTGGCGCAGCTTTTCGGCGCGCGTCCTGAAGAAATGGCGAAGGCGGCGATGGTTGCGGCGGCGGCCGGGGCTTCCGCAGTCGACATCAATATGGGTTGCCCGGTACCTAAGGTCGTACAGGGCGGCGCCGGGGCCGGTCTGATGCTCCAACCGGAACTGGCGGCGGCGATCGTGGCGGCGGCAAGAAACAGCGTCGATATACCGGTCCTGGTGAAACTCCGGCGCGGCTGGGACGAGAATTCGATCGACGCGGTTGTTTTGGCGCGGGTTGTGGAAAAGGCCGGCGCTGCGGGGGTTACGGTGCATGGGCGCTACCGCAGCCAGTTCTTTTCCGGCCGCGCGGACTGGGGAATCATCTTCGCGGTGAAACAGGCGGTTGATATACCGGTGATAGGGAACGGTGATGTATGGGGAGCGGAGGACGCGGCGCGGATGTTCGCGGAGACCGGCTGTGACGCCGTAATGATCGGACGTGCGGCGCGCGGCAATCCCTGGATTTTTTCCGCCTGTCGGAGTTTTTTACAGACCGGGCATAAGCTCCCGCCTCCGGCGCCTGCGGAACGGGTCGCCGCGGCCGTCAAACACTGCGAGCTGCTTACAGCCTTGCAACCGGGCGATGTACTGGTCCAAGTACGCCGTCAGGCGGACTGGTATACACGGGGGCTTAAGGGCGCCGCGCGTTTGAGAGAAGCGGTATACAGAGCCGGCGACATCGGTGAGGTCATTTCCCTCCTGACCGAATTTTTAGCTTGCTGCTGAGGCCGTCCCTTGTTACTATGGATGTCGGAGGCGGGAAGTCAGAAGTGCCGAAGGTCCAGTTAAAAAGCATATATTTACACTTCTGCCTACCACTTGGATTTCATGTTGCAATTATTTAGAGCTTAGTGTTTCTCTGACGGAACGCGTGAGATGCAAGCAGAGCGGGAAAGCCGGCCTGGGGTAGCGCGGAGCGAAGTACGTGAGCATCCAGCACTAAATTCTTTCAAATGTTTCGTCAAGAAGCTGTATTGGGAAATTAACAGTTGCGGCGTTAAGAAACCATGTTGAGTGCTGGATATATCGCCGCGCCCGGCGACCGGGATACCTGAACAGTTACCTGTTGTTTTGCCGAACACCTGGAGGTAGTAACCTATGGATAATTTCGCTTTCGTGATGCATCCGCTTAAGGTGGCGGACGTAGCGCGCAAGTACTCGTTTGCCCGCTATATTCCGGAGAAGATGCTGGAAGGCGCCTTTAAGTGGCTGCCGTCGATGAAAGTGGCGCACATCACCGGCGTGCGTTCGCCGCACGCCGAGGTTGAAGGATGGTTCGTCTCCTGTCCCTTGACGGCAAGGCAGATTACGAGTCTGCCGCCGGACTACGTATTGAAAAAGATAATCGGGGCTGGAAAACTGGCCGAGCGGTTGGGCGCGAGGATACTCGGGCTCGGAGCCTTCACCAAGGTTGTCGGGGACGCGGGAGTAACCGTGGCGAAGGCGTTGAAAATACCGGTCACAACCGGGAACAGTTATACCGTGGCGACGGCGGTCGAAGGAACGAAAGAAGCGGCGCGGTTGATGGGGCACGACCTTAGTGAGGCCGCGGTGGCGGTTGTCGGGGCGACAGGGTCCATCGGGAGGGTCTGCGCCGAGCTATTGAGCCGCGAGACGAAGGACCTAACAATGGTCGGACGCGATGTCGGCAAACTCGAACTTATTGCGGACCGCATCCTTTACAAGACCGGACTTGCGGTAAAAATCTCAACCGACCTCAAGAAAACCCTTTTAGGGTCCGATATCGTTATTACAGTCACGAGTGCGATAGACAGCGTCATCGAACCCGAAGACCTGAAACCCGGGGCCGTGGTGTGCGACGTGGCACGTCCCCGGGACGTTTCCCGCCGGGTGGCGGCCGAACGGCCGGACGTCCTGGTGATAGAGGGAGGGGTTGTCGCGGTTCCGGGAAACGTTAATTTTAATATTAATTTTGGATTTCCGCCCAAAACCTCTTACGCCTGTATGGCAGAAACCATGATCTTGGCTCTTGAGCGCCGCTACGAATCCTTTACATTAGGCCGGGAACTTTCCACCGAAAAGGTCGAAGAGATCGCGGCTCTGGCGAAGAAACACGGATTCGGTCTTGCCGGTTTTCGCAGCTTCGAAAAAGCCCTTGACGAAAAAGCCATCGAGAAGGTGAGGGAAGCGGCAAAGAAGGCGTTAAAGCCCTGAAAAGGCGGCTGGGGGCCGGTTGAACCGGATGCAAGGAGAATCTGGGACCGTTTTATTATTTGATGCTGGGAGATGGAAACGGCGATTAGTGCGGATTAAGATTTTCCCATGTAAAAAAGCCGTACTTGACAAACTAAAAGCAGGCTTTTTATAATGATGCCCAAAGGTCAGGGAAGGCACTGTGCTGTTTTTTACGGACGCAGTGCTAAAGTTATTTTTATCAGGTTATTCCCGGGCCGAATATTAAGAAACGCCGCGCATATATGGATATATTATATTGGTTCGAAGCAATTACGGTCGGCAAGGAGAAGATTTGATGAGAGAAAAAGAAGTCATCCTTACTAGTGAGGGATTGCGAAAGCTGGAAGACGAGCTGGAAACCCTCAAGTCTGTCCGGCGTCGCGAAGTAGCGGAGCGGATTAAGCAGGCGATCGAGTTTGGGGATATAACCGAAAACTCCGAGTACGAAGACGCCAAGAACGAGCAAGCCTTCCTCGAGGGACAGATCCTTACCCTTGAGAAGATGCTCCGTAATGCGCGTGTCATCGATTCGGCCGACGTAGGGACCGATGAGGTGAGTATCGGCGCTACCATCAAGTTGAAGGATCTATCCGACGGCGCGGAGTACGAATATAAAATTGTGGGTTCGGCGGAAGCTGATCCGGGGTCAATGAAGATTTCGAACGAATCGCCGGTGGGGCAGAGCGTCCTGGGGCGGCCTAAAGGAGCCGTCGTTGATGTTCAGGCTCCCGCCGGGACGCGAAAACTAATGATCCTTGATATTACAAAGAAGTAATTAACGGGGCAGGAGTATTGTAAAATGCGTGGACCTGAAGAAGAGTTAGACGAGCTGCTTAAGGTACGTCGCGAGAAACTCGAAGAGTTGAGGGAAGCCGGGGTCCGGGTATACGGCGGACGTTACGAGCGAACCTGTAGCGCGCAGGAGGTTGCCGACGGTTTTGCCGAGCTCGAGGGTAAAGAGGTGAGCGTTGCGGGCAGGCTTATCGCCAAGCGCGGTCACGGAAAGGCATCTTTTGCCGACCTTCAGGATTTTTCCGGACGGATACAGATTCACATCCGACAGGACGAGGTCGGGCTTGAAGGTTACGGGGTCTTTAAGAAGATCGACATAGGAGATATCCTCGGTGTGCGCGGTACGGTGTTTAGAACGCGGATGGGTGAGATCACCATCGGGGCGAAGGAGATCACCCTGCTCGCGAAATCCTTGCGGCCGCTGCCCGAAAAGTGGCACGGCCTGAGGGACGTGGAACTCCGTTCCCGCCAGCGCTACCTCGATCTTATCGTTAATCCCGAAGTTAAGCAGACGTTTGTTTTAAGAAGTAAGGTCATTCAAGCCGTTCGCCGCTTTCTCGACGACCGCGGGTTCCTGGAGGTGGAGACCCCCATGATGCAGACGATCGCCGGCGGCGCGGCGGCAAGGCCCTTTATCACCCACCACAACGCCCTTGACCTGAAGCTTTATCTGAGAATCGCCCCCGAGCTTTATTTAAAGCGGCTTCTTGTGGGTGGTTTTGAGAGTATCTACGAGATAAACCGCAACTTCCGCAACGAGGGGATTTCCACAAGGCACAACCCCGAATTCACCATGCTTGAGCTCTACCAGGCCTATTCCGACTACTACGACATGATGGACCTCACCGAGGAGCTTATCAGTACCGTTGCCCGGGAGGTTCTCGGTACCTTCGAGGTGAAGTGCGGCGAAGAAACGCTGAGCTTTCAACCGCCCTGGCCGCGCCTTTCATTCCTCGATATCATACAGCGGAAGACTGGTGTGGACTTCAGCAAGCTCGACGCGCAAGAGGCCCGGCGGGAAGCGCGACGCCTCGGCGTAGAGGTGGGGGACAAGCTGCCCCTCTGGGGCGAATCCGTCAACGCCGTCTTCGAGGAAAAGGTGGAGCAGGAACTGCTTGAGCCGACCTTCATTATCGACTATCCCGTGGATATATCGCCGCTCGCGAAACGGAAATCGGACGACCCGCGGCTGACGTACCGGTTTGAGCTTTTCATCGCCGGGCGGGAGATCGCCAACGCCTTCTCCGAATTAAACGACCCGCTGGACCAGCGGCAGCGTTTTTTAAACCAGTTGGACAAGCGGGAAGCCGGTGACGAGGAGGCGCATATGTTCGACGAGGATTACGTCACCGCGCTCGAATACGGCATGCCGCCGGCCGGGGGACTGGGCATCGGTATCGACCGCCTGATAATGCTGTTTACCGGAGTCTCATCCATACGCGAGGTGATACTGTTCCCGCTGCACCGTCCGCGGGATTGAAACCCTTATTTTTTGCCCAAAACCATCCCGTTTGTTATAAAACCTTATCCTTCAATAAATAACAGGCGGGCAGGATATCTTTACTTACATATTCCAAGGGTTACAAAAAAGCCCTTGACACCCCTCCATATTTCGATATAATAATTCCCATATAATGTCGCATCTTGCCACACGTTAGAATATCATCGCAACCTACCAGCAATTCCATCAACCATCTTCTACAGCAACATCCGACCAACCAACCAAGAAAGAAAAGATATAATCGCCATAAGGGGTGGGGTTTTGCCTGTTTTTCCGAAAGACCCGGGGCCCGTGGATTACGGTATCTATCTCTGCTCTCCGGAGGAGTTGAAAGCCTCTTACGACCGCTGTCGCGCCTTGCAGGTGCCGGTCGAGCTCGATAAGCCGCAGAGAATTCTCCCGAAGATTGAACTTGCCAGTCGACTGGCGGCGAATTCACTGCTTCTTGTCGCTGTGGAACGCGTAATCACCCCGCATCATTATACAGGACCGCAAAATGACCACATCTATATCCTGTGCGACCGGGAATTGGTAGCGCTGAAGATCTTTGCATCGCCGGAGGTTTTAACCGCCGCCGATGATGCCGATATCAAGCCCGGAACCGTTTTCGCTAAGGAGAGTTGCGGTACCAACGCCCTAGCTCTGGCGAAAGAATATGACCGCCTTGTGGCCGTTAGAGGAGAACAACATTACTGCGCGCTTTTCAAAGACTGGTGGTGCGTCGCCGGCCCGGTGAAAGACCCCGACGGCAATACTTTAGGGTATTTTAACATCTCGATGCACGCGGAAAAAGAACTCGGTTGCACTGTGGCGTTTCTGGAAAATCTGCTCAATTCGATAAAAGAGAATTCTTAGACCTTCAGGGGACCGACGCCGGTGCCTCCCTGTTACCGGTCTTACCCCGGAAGGCGGAGCAGGAACTTACCCCACGCCAGAAAGGAGTGCTGCAACTCAAACTATTAGGGCTCCAGAACGAAGAAATCGCGGCCGAGCTTTCTCTGAGCATCCTCACGGTTGAAACACACTGCAGAAATATTTACGGCAGGCTCGGTGTCGGAAATCTTGTGGAATTACTGCGAAAGTTCCGGACAGTAGATTCTTAACCTCGTCGCCGTAGTTTTATCTCCAATTACCTGACTACAGGAACAAAAATATCTGATTTTGAGCAGAAAGATACCTGCTGGCAGGTATTGACTAAGCATACTTTGCCAAATTAAGCTATGCTTTAAATAGCGTTTCGGGATGAGTAGGATATTTTACCGAAAGGGGGTGGAAAGCATCTGCTGTATAACAGAGAGAATAAGGTGGGATCCCTCCGGTCAACCGCCTCGCAAATGGGAGACAGGGGAAGATCCGCCCTTACCCTCATAGTCATTGTACAACTGAGGGATGGTGATTTTCAAGTAATGCCGCCTTCTCCGCTCGGAATCTAAAAAGAGAGGAGGAGGGCTTAAGCAAACATGCAGACTCGATTGAAAAAAGGTTAACTTCGAAAGAGAGAAGTGAAATTTTCACGCCATATCAAGAGGAGGGTAAACTATGATAGGCTTAAAAAGGTTGTTCTCGCTTCTAATGGTACTGGCATTATCGTTTGTGATGCCGCTCACCGCTTTTGCTGATCCAGCAAAAACTGTGACCACCTTGACATATGAAGATAAAGCTGAAATGACCGGCGTAACCAACAAAGATAAGGCTGATAAACATGCTGGTGAGTTATGTACAGGACTTGAACTCCAGCCGTTAGAAGAAGATTTAAAAGCGGACACGGCGCCAATAGTGCCCATTCCTGACGAAGGCGACAAAATAACAGCCGCATTAACCATCTATACTTGCTGGGTGAAGGCCGCCTGTGACGAGGAATGGCGAGCTAATTATGGCAGCAGCTGGCAAACCGCGGCTAACAACGCGGTTGAAACTGCCGATAATAACCTTTATACTCAGTTCGGTATCAACCTGTATGTATGGACCTATTACAGTTGGGATTCGAGAGATGACACAAGAGTTCTCAAATATCTTTTCAATGAGCTAAAAGATGAAGTGCTTCCCGGTAATGGTGATACCGTATATGGTTATACTTGGCAACCGGTCGAGATGAGTTATTGGGGTTGGGGTGACGTACTTGGGACCCATGTTATCGTAAGGAGATACGGGGGGAGTGAGACTGTTAATTGGAAGATAACCCGCCATGAGACCGGGCACATTTACGGGTGCCAAGATCATACAGGTGACGCTGCTTGTATCATGGATGATCCATGGGCTTACCCGGATAGTTGGTGCGGCATGCATTGGGATAAGATGTGGGCGAATAGGGCCAGATTTTAACCGACTGGTGAATAAGGGAGGCAGGCAGTAATGTCAAGGAAAGGAAAGCTGATTATTATCTTAACGGCGTGCGTGCTTACTCTGGGCCTGGTGGCGGCATTCCTGAACTTTTATGGGCATTCAGCAAAGCAGGGGTCTAAGATCAGTGCCAGCCCGGGGCCGTACGTCCAATTCAAAGGGCTTGCTTATTTCATAGGTGGACAGCCTGCCTCCAAATTTGCCGTTAAAGACTTAGATAATCTACCGGATTCTCCCGAAGCATACGGCTTGAGCTTGGCGGACCTTGAGTATACCGATAAGGTTCTTCAATTTCATAGAGATACAAATAATCTTGACTTCGCTGATGCTCAGGTTTATCTGCCAAAGGACGGCAAAGGCGAGTTTATCATGCTCGAGCTATCAGGCCATCTGAAAGGATGGGTTCCCCTGGGCTTAGCGAGAATGAACTACAAAGGAAAAACCTATGTATTAGCCGTTGAATCTGCTGAGACAACTTGGCCGAGAACAGACAACATCACCTTGGCCGATTTAGAACCTACCGGCGACCGGATCTATAACGGAGAAGGTGATGACATTTACGAAGGTGATGACATTTACAGTGAGGTTTATCGCAGTAAAGACCCGAAGGATGAAAGCATTTACCTTGGCCCGCTAAGAGGCGCTGAGCAAATTGGCGGCGGTAATCCTTACTTCACGAAGTGGATAATGCTTGAGGAGGCGCTTAAGAGATTTGCTGATTCCACAAATGCCAACAAAGAAGCAAATGGTATTGTGGCGTGGGTGAACGGAGAGGTCGTCTATGAGGAGGAACTGAATGAGCAGGAGGCGGAGGTTAAAAGACAAACCCATGGAAAGCCTTTGGGTGAAGAAGCACTGTTTAATAAAGCCCTCGATCAATTAATAGTAAGAAAAGTTCTTCTTCAGGAGGCCGGGAGGAGAAAGATATCCGTAAGCCCGCAGGAGGTTTCTCAGGGAATAGGAACAATGAACAAGGCTTATCCTGGGATAGAAGAAAAGATGGATCTCGATTCAAAAACACTTACAAAAAGGACTCGCGAATGGATGACCTTTCAGAAACTTAGAGCAGACGTTATTGCAGAAATGGATTGGGAGCTGAAAAATAAGCACGTCCACGAAGAAGAATCTCTCGACCAGATTCAAGACCGTGCGTTTCAAGCTTGGGTAGAAGGGCTTAAGCAGAAAGCTATAGTTAGAAGAAACCTTGATTTGGGTCTGTAAGTGTTCCCTTATTTGAACCCGGTAACAGGACTAATTCCTGGCGCTGTATGCCAAGGGGGCTCAGCGCCAGGAAAATCGAGGATCAACTCAAAAATACAGAACCTACATCGGCAACTTCAATGAATGTTTCAATTCCAACCTCCAACCTCTCACTTCTCCTTCACCAGGTCCCAACGCGGGTCCACCGGTCCGGTAAGGTCGATATGGCCGGCAAGGCTTTCCAGCTTTTTGCCTTCAATCAGGAACTGGACCTTGTCGATGCCTTCAATCTTGGCCAGTGAGTTTGCCACCGAGTATATCGTCATGGTTTCACCCGCTGAACCGCCCCAGTGTTTTGTCTGCAGTTCCTTGGAGAAGTTCACGTAAGCGACCCTGTCAACCACCTGAACGGAAATCAACTTCGTAGAATCAGGTATCGTCCCGGTGAGTTCGGAATTCCGGGGGCCTTCGATCAGTTGGTCTACAATGATCTCTTCGATCGTCTGGTTTCCCTTCGCCACCTCACGCGTTTCGGGAATCAGGTACATCGCCTGATTGTCGCCGAAATAAAGGGTGACCCTTTCCTTCGTTTCCTTCGGCTCGGCGCTGATCTCCGGCGTTCCGTTTTCGATAGTCTGCCGGGGGCTTCCGATATCCGGTTTCGCTTCCGGCTTCTTGCCGCAACCGCCGGCTGACACGGTGAGAGATAATAGCGCTAACAAGGCAAAACCGACCAATGTGTTACGCTTTAAGCTTTTCAGGAACATGATTAAGACCTCCGTATCTAATTTTTGGCTGCAGCCCTTAAGATAATTATAAGACGGAATTATTACAGCGCGATAAAACGACTGTTACGGTATTGTTACACCCGGCAGGTTTATGGTAAAGGTGGTTCCCTTACCGGGGGTGCTGTCCGGCACTATTCCGCCGCCCATACGCTCTACCGCCCGCTTTACAATGGCCAGTCCCAGCCCCGTTCCTCCGGTTTCTCTGGAGCGCGCCCTGTCAACCCTGTAAAAACGATCAAATACCTGTGGCAGGTCTTCCCGAGCGATGCCTACCCCGGTATCCCGCACCGTAACGGTAAGATTTTTCGCGTCGACGCCGGCCGTAATCGCAACCTCGCCCCCGGGCGGTGTGTAACGAAGGGCGTTGTCCATAAGGTTCACGAGCACCAGGGTCAACAGGTCCGCGTTCACCGGCCACTTCAACTCCCGGTCAGCCCAAATGCGTATGGTGATGCCCCGGTTGAGGGCCCTCGCGCCGAGAATGGCTCCCACATGCTCTATTAATCCCCGGATGTTTTCTTCCTTGCGGGACAAGGGACGGGTATCGCCTTCAAGACGGGCCATTTCCAACATATCGTTTACCAGACGGGTCAGTCTGTCGACTTCCGTATCTATGTCGCGGAGGAACTCGCGGTAAACGGTCACGTCTTCCTCCCGCCCGTCGATGAGCGATTGGGAAAGCGCCTTGATCGAGCTTAAAGGAGACTTCAGTTCGTGCGAGGCGTTGGACAGGAATTCGCGCCGCACCCTGTCCAGGCGCGCGAGTTCCGTGCTCATGTTGTTGAAAGCGGCGCCGAGTTCCCCGATCTCATCCCCGCGACGCACCGGTACGAGCGAACCGAGTCGCCCTCCGGCCATACGCTGCGCCGCCCGTCTCAGCTCGTTGATCGGCTTGGTGAGCAGACCGGCGAGAATGAGGCTCAATATAGCCGCGAGTAAACCGCTGCCGACAGAAACCACCGCCATCCGGCCTCGTATCTGGTTAAGGGCGGCGTAAACATCCCCGAGCCCGGCTACGACCACGACCGCCCCCGACGCCCCATCCTCCCCGGTTACGGGAACGGCCGCATAAAGGACGCGTTCCCCGTCGGTGAGGACGTGAGCGGCGGCGGCGCTTCGGCCCTTCAGGGCCGCTTGTACCTCGGAGTGCCGGAGAAGACTGCCCTTAAGCCGGGCTTCGTCAAAGGAATCTACAATAACCCGGCCTTTGCTGTCTACGATTAATATTCTTGCTCCCATCTGGTCGCTGAACCGGCGGGCAAGATGGTATGCGTTCCGGTCCGCCCGCAGGACGGTGTTTCCCCCAGTGGACGCGATAATGTTGGCGTCACCCAGGAAGGTTGCGCGGCGGGTCTGCAGATATCCCTGTTCGAGGGTGCGCAGCACAAATAAATTGGTACCGGTTAGAATGGCGATAATAACGATGAAATAAGTTCCGGCGAGTTTCCAGCGAATGCTCAGACGCACGACGTTACTCCTGAAAGAAGTAGCCGGCGCCCCGCCGGGTTAAAATCCAGCGCGGGTTGGCGGCGTCCGGCTCCATCTTTTCGCGGATACGGCGGACGTAAACGTCTATGGTCCTCGGGTCGGTGTAGGGCGATCCCCATACCTGTTCAAGCAGGACCTCACGTGTGAACACCCGGCCGGGGTGCATGGCAAGGGTGGACAGGAGGTTGAACTCCGTGGCCGTCAACTCCACCTGGGCCGAACCGACGGTAACGCTCCGGCGGGGAATGTCAATCTTCAGCTCGCCGAATTCCAGGACCGCGCCGGCCGGCTCCAAAACGTGGTGAGTCGTGCGGCGCAGGACGGCTTTGACCCGGGCGATAAGTTCCCTGGTGTTGAAAGGCTTGGCGAGGTAATCGTCGGCGCCGAGTTCGAGGCCCACTATTTTATCCGTGTCTTCTCCCCGGGCGGTCAGCATGATTATCGGGATGCTCCAGCGGTTTCTGATGCGGCGGCAGACTTCCAGGCCGTCGATTTTCGGCAGCATGATATCAAGTATCACCAGGTCGATTCGCGTTCCTTGTAAAACCTTTAAAGCCTCCTCGCCGTCGTAGGCCGTGGTCACCGTAAACCCGTTTTCCTCAAGGCTGTATTTCAGGCCCTTGACGAGTAAACGCTCGTCGTCCACTATCATAACTAAAGGCAAGGATCCACCTCCGGATGGCTGGTGTTTAAGTTATTATAACAGGACAAGTGGAATTGTGCAGACGGAGAGCAGGACGGAGGATTACGGGAGATGATGTCAGGCGCCCTGCCGGGCAAGCTGGAACCCCGCCTGACGAAGATTGCCGGTGAAAACCGCGGTCATAAGCAATGTGTAAAAAGGAAAAGATCGCAGGGCTGGCGAAAGAAACCTAAAAAGGCCGAAGAATTGAAGCGGCGAGAATGGAGCTGAAACAGCGTGTGGCCTCGAGTGGAAGAGAAAACACTGCCTCCGGCGCGGGCGGCATATATAATGCGAAAAGGAAAGTACGAAGACCTGCCCGACGCCTTTAAAAAGCTCGATGCCTGGATCGGCGAAGAGGGAATGAGTTCCGTAGGGGCGCCGGTTTTAGTCTATCACAGCAACCCGGCCGGAATGCCGCCGCTCTTGCGGGAATGGGAGTTGCAGATTCCCGTAGCGGGCGAAACCACCGGCGCGCCGGATGAAAACGGGCCGGGGGTAAAGGACCTTCCGCGCCGGGAGGTCGTGTTTTCAATCTACCGCGGCGGTTACGCAAGTATAGAATCCCTTATGCCGGCCCTGTTCCAGGTGGTTTACGACAAGGGTTACCGTCTCACCGGTCCGGCGGAAGAGGTTTACCCCCCGGATTTTTGTGATATGCCTGTGGAGGAGCTCGAAACCGAGGTGCGTTTTCCGGTCGCACCGCGCCGGCAGCAGGACTGAACCGAAGAACGACGGAGGCTTGAGAACGGCTTTCAAGCGCTGTGATTTTTTATATGGGCAGGGGTCCGGAAGGCCGTCCTTTATTTTGAATTATATGTATCATAAAGCCGTCGGCGCATGATAATAAATATTGACAGTATACGGTTTTTTCCAGAAACTTGACATAACGGTCGGGTTGTGATAAAATACCTCAAGCGGCGTGCCGCGGATAAATTCTTAGGAGGTAGTTTTTTAATGCAAGGTCGAGTCAAGTGGTTCAGTAGGGAAAAGGGTTACGGGTTCATTGAGCGTTTGGATGGCGGCGGTGACGTCTTCGTACATTATTCCGCCATTCAGGAGCGCGGGTTTAAAGCACTCCAGGAAGGACAAGAAGTTGAATTTGAGATAGTCGATGGTCCGAGGGGGCCACAGGCGGCAAACGTAACAAAAGTCTAACAAGGACGAACCAAAGACCTCGGCGACAAGCCGGGGTTTTTTTATCTCACCGGGGGTGACGGCCATGCGCCGAGCAACGATTCCGAGTGTAGTGTTCTAATCGGTATGGCACGTCACTAAAAATCGATCCTGCCGGTGTATAGTCTAATAATTGTCGAAAGGTTTCTAAATATGTTAGCAGGAATTTGCTACGAAAGGAGGAAATAATATACCATAAATCCCTTCGTTTATCAGAAAGGAGCTGACCACAATGCAAATGACCGTACGAGGGAAAAACATTGAGGTTACTGACGCGCTGAGAAAATATGTAGAAAAAAGGCTTGCCAAGCTGGACCGTTACTTTAATAATTTCGGCGAAGCACAGGTAGCGCTTTCGGTGGAGCGGGAAGACCATCGTATAGAGGTTACGATTCCGGTAAACGGCTTGATTTTACGCGGCGAAGAAGCTACCCATGACATGTATGCCGCGGTGGATGTGGTCGTAGAAAAACTGGAAAAACAGGTTAAGCGCTATAAGAAGCGGTTCAACCGGCGTGTACGCCAGGCCGTAAATTCCGGTATTGAGGCGCCTGCGCCTGATCTGAAGGAAGAACCCGTGGAAGAAAGTGACCTGGTAAGGGTTAAGCGTTTTGCGATAAAGCCGATGAGTATAGATGAGGCCTTAATGCAGATTAATCTGCTCGGCCACAGTTTCTTTGTTTTCACCAATGCAGAAACAGAAGCCGTGAACGTCATATACCGGCGGAAAGACGGTAATTTTGGACTTATTGAGCCAGAAGCTTGATAATCCCGTTTTAAGTGGGGAGATTGAGATGAGTAAATTGGGGAACGGGCAGGTATCTTTGTGTGAAGAGATGCTGCGTAATATTCCTGACGTGGTGTCTGCCCGTGTGACTTTAAGCCCGGAGAACACCGCCAGTTCCGTTCAAGTACTTGCCGGAGCGGAGCGTAGCGCGGCGGAAGTTGCTGCTGATGTTGTAGCGGTAATGAAGAAGTATTTTGCGGTCGATGTAAAACCGGAAATGGTTACCGTCGCCCATCTTCAAGAACCGCCGCAGACCGATAACACGATGTCCATAGAACGTCGCCCACGGTTTGCCGGACTAAACATCAGTTCGAAGGGCAACCAGGTTGAGATCAAGGTGGAGATTGCCAACGAAGGAACGGTGGTTAACGGGATCGCGGTGGGTCCGTCATCCATCCGGAACCGTCAGCGTTTGATCGCCCAGGCGACGCTTATAGCCCTGGGTAACTGGATCCAGAGCGGACATACCTTTATCCTTGAGGATCTTACGGTGGCTTCGCTTGCCGGCAAGAGGGTGGCCCTTGTCGCCGTATCGCTCCTTTCCCCCATGGGAGAGGAGTTCCTGACCGGAAGTGCGGTAGTTGACGAGGAAGAAGCGGATACCATCATAAGGGCCACACTGGATGCTGTCAACCGCCGCCTGAGCGTGTTGACCGGTTGAACAGAAACGTTTTGAGTGCTACAATAATTTAAGTCGGTAATAATTGAACTTGAGTTAAAATTAAGGAACCGTTAAGGTTCCTTAATTTATGTGGAGGGGATGACCCTGCTTAAGATTTTAAGCAACATCTTGGACGATAACGCCAAGATAATCAAGAAGCTGAGACGTTCGATAACCTCAATCAACGAATACGAGCATTCGATGGAGGCTCTTTCAGACGCCGAACTTGCCGCAAAAACCGGAGAATTGCGCGCGCGAATGGAGCAGGGGGCGACGCTTGACGACCTGTTGGCGGAGGCTTACGCGGTGGTGCGTGAAACGTCCCGCCGGGTAACGGGGATGCGCCATTTCGACGTTCAGTTGATGGGTGGGATAGTGCTCCACCAGGGCCGGATAGCAGAGATGAAGACCGGTGAAGGCAAGACGCTCGTAGCCACCCTCCCGGTTTATCTCAACGCCCTTATGGGCAAGGGTGTCCATGTGGTCACCGTGAACGACTACCTGGCGCGCCGGGACGCGGAATGGATGGGGCAGGTTTACCGTTTCCTGGGTCTGGAGGTCGGCGTGGTGGTGCACGGTCTGGACTGGAACGCTCGGAAAAAGGCATACGGAGCGGACGTAACATACGGAACAAACAACGAGTTCGGTTTCGACTACCTCCGGGACAACATGGCGCTAGGCCCGGATGAGGTGGTGCAGCGTGAGCACTACTTTGCGATCGTCGACGAGGTCGACTCCATCCTTATCGACGAGGCGCGCACACCGCTTATTATTTCCGGCCCTTCGGGCAAGCCGACGGATCTTTACTACGTTTGCGCCCGGCTGGTGCCCCGTCTGGAAGCTGATAAGGATTACGTAACGGATGAAAAGGCGCATACGGTTACCATCACCGAATCCGGTGTAGACAAGGTGGAAAAGTTCCTCAAGGTGGATAACCTCTCCGATGAGAAGAATATCGAGCTGATGCACCATATCCGGCAGGCGCTTAAAGCACAGGCCTTAATGAAGCGGGACCGCGATTATGTGGTTAAGGACGGCCAGGTTATCATAGTCGATGAGTTTACCGGGCGGTTGATGTTCGGGCGCAGGTACAGCGAGGGGCTGCATCAGGCGATCGAGGCCAAGGAAGGGGTAAAGATAGAACGAGAATCGCAGACACTGGCCACCATCACCTTCCAGAACTATTTCCGAATGTACGAGAAGCTTGCCGGCATGACCGGTACCGCGGCGACTGAGGAGGAGGAGTTCCGGAAGATTTACGGTGTTGACGTTGTCGTCATTCCGACGCACAAACCGATGATCCGGCAGGACTTATCGGATGCTGTCTTTAAGACAGAGCGGGGGAAGTTTAAGGTGGCGGTGGAGGAGATCGCCGACCGGCACGCCACCGGGCAGCCGGTGCTGGTGGGGACGATTTCGATCGAAAAGTCCGAGGTCATAAGTGACATGTTGAAACGCCGCGGGATTCCGCATAATGTTCTTAACGCTAAACACCACGAAAAGGAAGCCGAAATCGTTGCCCAAGCCGGGCGTCTGGGCATGGTGACCATCGCCACCAACATGGCCGGTCGCGGTACGGATATTCTTCTGGGCGGCAATCCGGTTTTTTTGGCCAAAGAAGAGCTGCGGCGCTCCTACCCGATATCCGTGGTTACAGAGGCGACAGAGTACGGGAAACCCTCGACCCCGGAGGTGGCGGAAGCACGGAAGGCTTTTAAGGAAATTCTAGCTAGGACGACCAAAGCCTGCGAGGCCGAGCGGGAAAAGGTCGTGGCACTCGGTGGGCTTCATATTGCGGGAACGGAACGGCACGAAAGCCGTCGAATCGATAACCAGCTCCGGGGCCGCTGCGGCCGCCAGGGGGACCCGGGATCGACGCAGTTTTTCTCATCTTTAGAAGATGACCTTTTGCGGTTGTTCGGCGGCGATACGATTTCGGGACTGGCTACGAAGCTGGGGCTGGAAGAGGATATGCCGATCGAGCATTCGCTGGTCACGCGTTCATTGGAAACCGCCCAAAAGCGGGTGGAAAGCCGCAACTTCTCCGTACGCAAGCACGTCCTCGAATACGACGACGTGATGAACCAGCAGCGTGAGATTATTTACAGCCAGCGCCGGCAGGTTCTTTCCGGCAACGATACCCAGAGTATCATTAACGGCATGATTGAAGAGGTCGTTTCCCGTACGGTAGCAACCTACTGCCCGGATGGCGTGCATGCGGAAGATTGGGATTTTGACGCCCTGGCGAATTACGCGACCGAGGTGCTTTTCCCGGAGGGGATTGATCCCGCCGAACTCAGCGGCAGGCGCCACGAGGAGATAGAAGACATCCTCCTGGAACGGGCGCATTCCTTCTACGACCAGCGGGAAAGAGAACTCGGCTCGCAGACGATGCGGGAACTGGAGCGGCTGGTCGTTTTGCGGCTGGTGGATGAAAGGTGGATGGACCACCTCGACGCGATGGACCAGTTGCGGGAGGGAATCGGACTTCGGGCATACGGGCAGCGCGACCCGCTTGTAGAATATAAGTTTGAGAGCTACGAAATGTTTCAGAACATGGTCGCCTCGATTCAGGAGGACACTGTCCGCTACCTGTTCCGTGTGCGGGTTGCGGAAGCACCCGAGCGGAGACAGACGGTGGAGAACCGGCAGTCCGAGGAAGGCGGCGGGCAAACGGTGCGGCGGGAACAAAAAGTAGGGCGTAACGACCCTTGTCCGTGCGGCAGCGGGAAAAAGTACAAGAAGTGCTGCGGCCGTCAGGTCTCGACGGGGTAACGAAAATAAGTTACGAGTTACGAGTCGCGAGTTACGAGTCGGGGGCAGGAGGCAGAAGCCGGCATTTCATTGTGGCGGCATCACGAAGGACCCGTAAGCTGGTTACTTAGATGTAGTAACGTAACAAAGGCGGAACGCGGTGAGAAGTGATGCAGTGCAAGGAAGAACGGCGGAGACGAACCGGAGCGTATTGGGTGCGTACGTGAGGATTCGGCTCCCCCGGCTGACGCAGCAATGCGTTGCTTATCGCCGCGCCCACCGAAAGCAGCACTATTTTCTGAGGAGACAGGGGGATAAAGATGTTCATGGAATTAAGGAGGGACCTCGAGGTTTTGGAAGAGAAAATCGGAAACCTCGAGGCCTCTCTTTGACACAGCCGCTAAAGAACAAAGGATTGCAGAGTTAGAAAAGCAAATGGCCCTGCCCGGGTTCTGGGATGATCAGGGGCGCGCTCAGGAAATCAGCCGGCAGATGGCCGCACTGCGCAACGTGCTGTCCGAGTATCAACACCTGCGCGACGGGCACGAGGAAATATGCATGCTGCTCGAATTGGCGGAGGAGGAAGACGACGGGCGGTTAGCTTCCGATCTGGCGAGGGACTTCGAGCGTCTGGCCGGGGAGGTGGCCGCCCTCGAAATAACCGTTATGCTCTCGGGACCTTACGATTCTTACAGCGCTATTATCGCCTTGCATGCGGGGGCAGGGGGGACGGACGCCCAGGACTGGGTGGCTATGCTCTTCAGGATGTACACACGCTGGGCGGAGGAGCACCATTACCGGGTTCAGACCCTCGACCTTCTGCCCGGTGACGAGGCGGGTTTGAAAAGTGTTACCTTTGAGGTTACAGGGGATAACGCTTACGGTTACCTCCGGGCGGAACGGGGTGTCCACCGCCTGGTGCGTATCTCTCCCTTCGACGCTAGCGGGAGACGGCACACCTCTTTTTCTTCGGTGGATGTGCTGCCGATGGTGGGCGACGATACCGGGGTAGAGATTAAGCCGGATGAAGTCAGGATAGACACCTTTAGGGCAAGCGGCGCCGGCGGGCAGCATGTCAACAAGACTGAGTCGGCCGTCCGGATCACGCACCTGACTACCGGGATTTCAGTAACCTGCCAGAGCGAGCGCTCTCAGGCGGCGAACAAGGCCGCCGCCTTTACAATTTTAAGAGCGAAACTCCTGGATCTGAGGCTTAAGGAGCGTGAAGCGGAATTGGCCACGATCAGGGGGGAGCAGCGTGACATCGCCTGGGGCAGTCAGATTCGCTCGTACATCCTAAACCCGTACAGCCTGGTGAAGGACCACCGGACGAACCTGGAACGAGGCAACGTCCAGGCGGTGCTTGACGGTGAAATCGACGATTTTATTCGTGCCTTCCTGCAACTGGAGGCTCAGGAGCTAAGCCAATCGGGTCCATAACGGGTGACCCGAGGGTTTACGGGGTGCCAGATATATGCATAGTTAACCGGGCGGTCATCAACCTCCCGGTTTTTTTTATTTCATCAGCGGATGATGCGTTACGGCGGTCGAAGAGGCTGTTTTTCCCAGAGGAAAAGGAGGAATTAACCGCAGGGGCGCGAATTAAATAAAAGCGTTCCACCCGGAATGTCATAAATGTTCCATGTTTCTTGGTTAAGGTCAGCCGGACGAAGTTGCGCCGCTTCTTCCGGAAAATCCGGCGGTAATCATGGGATGGTGATGCACGTCCCTGACGGCTTTCGGTGACCAAACTTAGAAAAGTTCCCGGAGGTCGCGAAAAACAAGCATGGCGCGAAAGGCGAAGACGACCGGCGCGGATTCAGATGTCAGAAACCGGAAGTCAGATGTCAGATTAAACATGAGGATTCCGCAACAGTGAATTCCTTCAAGACCTACGACTTCTGACATCCTGCATCCGACTTCCGAACAGCCGGGCGTTGTTTTGCATCGGCATCCCAGGGCATGCTAAAGTTCAGGGGTGCCGATGCTGGGCAGGGTGGTCTGGAATTTACTACTTTTTTTAATCGGGGTCGTTTTGATAGCCCTGGGGCTGGACCTCTTCCTGGTGCCCAACAAGATTGCAGCCGGTGGAGTAAGCGGTATCGCTACGGTTCTCCATTATGTTTTCGGTTTTCCGGTCGGTGTGTCCATGCTGGCGCTGAATGTTCCGCTTTTCTTCTGGGGGTTGTTTCGTCTCGGGTGGGGTTTTAGCCTACGTTCGCTTTTGGGAACGGTGCTTCTTTCCGGTACGGTGGACTTTCTGGTGCCGTTCCTGCCTGTTCCCACCACCGACGCTTTTCTGTCAAGTCTTTACGGCGGCGTTTTGCTCGGTCTGGGGTTGGGAGTTGTCTTCCGGGCTAAGGCCAGCACCGGCGGGACCGATTTGGCGGCGGCGATCCTGCGAAGCTACGTCGGTATTAACGTGGGTCAGCTGTTGTTCTTTATTGACGGGACGGTCGTTCTTGCCGCCGGATTCGCTTTTCGTTCACCGGAACTGGCGATGTATGCCTTGATCACCATCTTTGTCTCGGTCTGGGTGGTCGATGTCGTCCAGGAAGGCCTGGGGTACACCAAGGCCTTCTTAATAGTGTCGGATAAGTATCCGGAAATAGCAAACGTTGTACTCAAGGAACTCGACCGGGGCGTAACCCTGTGGAGGGGGACCGGGGCTTATACGGGAGATGATCGTACCCTTTTGCTGTCGGTGGTATCGAGGAGCGAGGTTACACAGATGAAGGAAGCGGTCTACAGGATAGACCCACGTGCTTTCATAGTTTTGGCTGATGTTCATGAGGTTTTGGGAGAGGGGTTCAAGGAATACAAAAGGTAATTATTCAGGTGCTTCCGAGGGGCGCAGCGATAAGCAACGCGTTGCTGCTTCAGCCGGCAAAGCCGAATCCTCACGTACGTACTTAGTACGCTCCGGTTCGTCTCTGCCGGTCTTCCTTGCACTGCATTACTCCTCGCAGCGCTCCGTAAGTGTCAGGTTACGGCTGAATAGTTGCCACGAAAGAAGATAGATCCGGAGGTTGAGAAAGATGTCGGTGCCTTTTCATGTGTTGCAGGAAAAAGTAATGGAGATACGGCGTTACATCATTCTGATGATAACCGCTGCGGGTTCGGGCCACCCCGGAGGGTCGCTTTCGGCGGCCGATATCGTAGCGGCGCTGTATTTCGGGGTGATGCGGATTGACCCGAAACGTCCGGATGATCCCGACAGGGACCGGTTTGTACTGTCCAAGGGACATGCCGCACCGCTCTTGTACGCGACCCTGGCGGAGCGCGGCTTTTTTCCGGTAAAGGAGCTTATGACCCTTAGAAAACTCGGGAGCCGTTTGCAGGGGCATCCGGATATGCGCAAACTGCCGGGTGTGGAGATGTCTACCGGCTCACTGGGGCAGGGTCTTTCAGCGGCGAACGGGATGGCGCTTGCCGCAAGGCTTGACGGCCGGGATTACCGGGTCTACGTTGTGCTAGGAGACGGGGAAACCCAGGAAGGCCAGGTCTGGGAAGCGGCTATGGCGGCGGCGCATTACAAACTGGATAACATCACCGCCTTCCTTGACTATAACGGGTTGCAGATAGACGGCGCGGTAGAAGAGGTCATGTCGCTCGGGCAGGTAGCGGATAAGTGGAGGGCTTTCGGCTGGCACGTCATCGAGATCGACGGTCACGATTTAAAGGCGATTCTGGCAGCGGCGGAAGAAGCTAAAGGGATCAAGGATAAACCGACCATGGTGGTCGCCCGCACGATAAAAGGTAAAGGTGTGTCCTTCATGGAAAATCAGGTGGACTGGCACGGCTCCGCTCCGAAGGGAGAGCAGTCGATGAAGGCCTTGATCGAGCTCGGGGCGCCTATTTCTTAGGAGTTTGAGGTTCAACGTTCAAAGTTCAAGGTTCAAGGTTGAAAGAATGCGGAATGCGGGAATCAAATAACCGCCAAGACGCCAAGGGAACCATAATACGAAATATAAAATCTTATAAAGGACTATTTTTGTAACGCTTTGTGCCTAAGTGTAGCGGGAGGCATAGCGATAAGAATGAAAATGTAAAGACCCGTGAGCTTGAAACTTGGAAGCAGAAGCGTAACATGAACGGAGCGCAACGAGAAGCAAATAGAGTGCGAAGGACGACGCCGGGCGGAGCGGAGCGTACTCGAAACGTACGTGAGCATCCGGCCGGTGGCGCCGACAAAGCTATACGCAGCTTATAGTTGCGCCCCACATAAAGAACGCTTATTTTCTTTGAGGGGGTTGAGTATGTCGGAGAAGATAGCCACCCGGGAAGCGTACGGCAAAGCGCTGGTTCAAATAGGTGCGGAAAACCCGGATGTAGTGGTTCTGGATGCTGATCTTGCGAAATCCACTAAAACCATAGATTTTAAAAAGAATTACCCTGAGCGGTTCTTTGATTTCGGTGTGGCGGAACAAAACATGATCGGGGCCGCCGCCGGCCTTGCGGCTGCAGGGAAAATCCCTTTTTGTTCAAGTTTCGCGGTTTTCGCAACCGGCCGGGTTTTCGACCAGGTGCGGCAAAGCGTCGCCTATCCGCGTTTAAACGTGAAAATCGGCGCAACCCACGCCGGAATCACAGTAGGGGAGGACGGCAGTTCGCACCAGTCGGTTGAAGATATCGCGCTGATGCGGGTGCTCCCGAACATGACGGTTTTTGTTCCAGCGGACGCCGTTGAAACGGCAGGCGCCGTGCGTGCGGCCGCCGCGATTAACGGTCCGGTTTACATCCGCCTCGGGCGTTTGGCGGTGCCGGTCATACACGGGGAGGGTTTTGTGTTCAGACCGGGTGAGGCGGTAACACTCCGGGATGGGAACGACGCCGCCATTATCGCCACCGGGATGATGGTCGGGGCCGCTCTGGAGGCGGCGGCCGGTTTAAGCAAGGAAGGGGTCGAGGTCCGGGTGATCGACGTTCATACCATCAAGCCCATCGACGTTTCGGCGGTGATACAGGCGGCGCGGGAGACCGGCGCCGTCGTTACGGCGGAGGAACACAGCATAATCGGCGGGCTGGGCAGCGCGGTGGCGGAGATTTTAGCTGAAAACTACCCGGTACCCCTGAGAAGGGTAGGGGTCGAAGATACCTTCGGTGAATCCGGGAAACCGGCTGAACTGCTGGCCAAGTACGGGCTAACCCCGGCCAACATTGCGCTTTCGGTAAAAAAAGCGATAAAACGCAAAAGGTAAAGACCGGACTGAAAGAAGTTGTGACAGCAAAGCGGCGGTTTCCTGAGTGCGGGTTGGGGAGTCGATGCCGGTACTTGCATCCAACCCTCCTGCACACAGGGCACCCCGCGACAGCGTTCCGGCGTTTCCTTTTAGTTAAACCCCCTCTTACCTGTTCCATTGAAACCACCCACGGGTGATTTTCTTTGACTTTTTCTTCTTAAACCACAACTCCTATCATTTTTTGTTTTTTAAGGAACCAAAGGCAACAAGTTCCTTACTTATTTTCCCGTTTTTAGAGGATTTATCAGGGTAATGTCGAATGGACAAGTAAGTTGGCGTCTTCAGTTAACCACGAAGAACCAACAGGAATAATACGGGACGCTCGAAAACAATTGCCTTTTATCCTATTTAATTTCGATTCATAAGGAACCGATGTAATAAGAAGACGCAGGCATGGATTTCGGCGTCCGGTGGGAGTGACTCTATTGGTAAGGCTGTACAATGTCACCAAGGTATACCAGAACGCGGTCAAGGCCCTTACGGACGTGACCATCACGTTGAACAAAGGGGATTTCCTCTTTGTCACAGGGCCGAGCGGCGCGGGAAAGACCACGCTTATCAGGCTCATTTGTCGTGAGGAACTGCCCACACGGGGTCAGGTAATTTTCGACGGCAAGAATATCGGGCGGTTGAAGCACAAGGAAGTGGCGCTCTTTCGCCGGCGTATCGGCATGGTTTTTCAGGACTTCCGCTTGCTGCCGCGGAAAACCGTATTTGAGAACGTAGCCCTGGCCCTCGAAATCAACGGTATACCCTGGCGCGAGATCAAAAGGCGGGTTCCCGAGGTCCTGGATCAGGTCGGACTTCTTACCAAGGCAGGTTCCTTCCCCGGTCAGCTATCGGGGGGAGAGCAGCAGCGAGTGTCGCTCGCCAGGGCTCTGGTCAACCGGCCCTGTCTGGTTATGGCGGACGAGCCTACCGGAAACCTCGATACGGAAAACGCCCGTGAGCTTATCAGGCTTCTCCTTGAGATAAACCGGGAGGGCACCACCGTTTTAATGGCGACTCACGCACTGGATATTGTCAACGCGCTGGACAAAAAGATTATAAGTCTAAATGAAGGCCGCCTTGTGGAATACGAGGCAAGGGGAAGCTATCTGTATGGCACTTAGGACCCTTTTGCGTTGGTGGCGTGAGGCTTTCGTTTCCCTTTTCCGCAATGGTTGGCTGGCTACATCGGCAGCAGGAATGGTTTTAGTAGCTCTTCTTATTCTGGGTTTTGTATGTCTGCTGGCTCTGAACGCCGCACATTTTTCCCGGGCGGTGGAAGAAGGAATTGACGTGGCGGTATTCGTCGCGGAGGACGTTTCCGCCGACCTTGTTTCTCAACTGGGTAAGGAACTGGGGAAAATAGACGGCGTGGCCGGGGTGACGTTCATACCTAAGGAAAAAGCGCTGGAGAAACTGAGACGCGACCTTGGGGAAAGAAGCGACCTTCTGAACGGGCTTGAGGACGATAATCCGCTGCCCGACACCTTCCGGTTGCATCCTGAAGACGCGTCTTCGGTTACGTTGATTGCCAAACAGGCGGCGACCTTTCCGGGGGTTGAAAAGGTGCGTTACGGGGAAGGCGTCGTGGAAAAGCTTCTCCAGCTTACCAACTGGGTAAGGATCGCGGCGGTCGGGCTGGTGGTGCTTTTCGGTCTGGCGGCGGTGTTTTTGACTATGACCACCATCCGGCTCTCGATTCTCAACCGCCAGGAGGAGATCGGCGTCATGAAACTCCTCGGGGCGACGAATTGGTTTGTACGCGGTCCCTTCATTCTGGAGGGGATAATAATCGGCTTTGTCGGCGCCGCGCTGGCTTCGGGATTCCTTTATTACGGCTACACTTCCCTTATCGAACAGGTCAGTCAGGCTTCTCTTATGTTTATACATCCTGTACCCGGCGGCGAGGTGGCAGCCCCGCTTTTCGGCTGTCTTTTAGGGTGCGGGGTGTTGCTCGGCGCGGTGTCGAGTGCGTTATCGATTCACCGTTTTCTTACGGTATAGAGCAGTAAGATAGTAGGGAGTAGGTAGTAGGGGAAGCTATTTAAACTTAGGATTCAGGACTTAATTATCAGGCCTTAGTCGAAAGTCCTCAGTCCTCAGTCCGGGAAACAGCGGAGAGGCAATGACTATTGGTTGAGGGTTATGGTTTTGACTAGAAACTCGCGACTCGTAAGCTGGTTGCTTAGAAGCAGTAGCGTAATACGGGCGGAGCGCGGGGAGAAGTGATGCAGTGCAAGGAAGACCGGTGCAGACGAACCGGAGCGTACTGGGTGCGTACGTGAGGATTCGGCTCACCGGGCTGACGTAGCAATGCGTTGCTTATTGTCGCGCCCACCAGAAGAAGAACAGATTTTTTAGGGAGTGATGCCGGTGCGTTTTTGGCGTAGCCTTGTGGTTGTATTTTTGGTCGCGAGCCTCTTTACAGGCGCTTTATCCGCCGCCTGGGGGAAAACCTTAGAACAAAAGCTGCAGGAGACCAGAAACAAGTTGTCCCAAAAACGCAGCGCGGTGTCCAGTACGAAACGGACCGTTAACAGCTTCATGCAGGAGATTCAAAAACTCGACCAGGCCATAAGGGATAAATCACGCGAGATTGAGAATATTGACCAGGAATTGGGCGCAACCGAGGCCAAACTTCGGAAGGCCGAACGGGATCTTAAGGACGCCGAGGACAAACTCAACGAGACCGTGACGATATTCCGCCAGCGTCTTCGGGCGATGTATGAAGAGGGAAGCGTAAGCTACCTGGACGTGTTGTTCGGCGCCACCGATTTAAACGATCTGATTTCGCGGGCGGATTTCTTGCGTGAGATTACATCATTTGACAAAGAACTGGTTGAAGAGATGACCGCCCGCAGGGAGGCTGTGGCGGAGTATAAACAGAAGGTCGAAGCACAACGCGACCATCTGGCTGCCCTTCGGTCACAGCAATTGTCCGCCAAGGCCCAGATGGCCTCCCGCCAGGGTGAGAAAGAGGTTTTGCTTGCGGACAGCAAGGGTGATCTGAAACGATTCGAGAGGGAACTCGATGCTCTGGAGGCCCAGGAACGCGAAATCCTGCGTCAGATCGCCGTCCAAAGGGCGAAGCAGGGGAAGCGTGTTACCGGAGCGCTTCTATGGCCTTGTCCGAGCACGCGGGTTATTTCCTCCGGGTACGGTAACAGAATGCATCCCATCCTTCACCGGATGCGTTACCATTCCGGGATCGACATCGCCGCGTCTTACGGTGCGGCGGTTCTTGCGGCTCAAGACGGCACGGTGATTTATGTCGGTACAATGAGCGGTTACGGTAATGTGGTGATGTTGGACCACGGCGGGGGGTTGACGACGCTTTACGCCCACCTTTCCAGCTACAGCGTCCGTGAAGGACAGAAGGTTAAGTGCGGGAATCAGATCGCGCGCGTCGGGAGCACGGGCATGTCGACGGGACCGCACCTGCACTTCGAGGTACGGCTTAACGGCACGCCCCAGAACCCCAACAATTACCTGTAGGGCCTTTGACGCCAAGATCTACGCAAGATGGCGAGAGAAAACAACCACAGAGACACAGAGCACACGGAGGGGGGCTAATTCAGTTTCGAGTTCCGTGTTGCGGGTTACGGGTTACGAGCGGTCCCGGATTCTGTATTCTACATTTTATATTCTATATTCTTTGTTTTACAGTTCTCTGTGAACTCTGTGACTCTGTGGTGAGAAGTTTTGGTTCCGGCTTGTCCGGGTTAGGATTTAATGGGTAAACCGCCAAAGTGTTTATCCGGCAAAAGTTTTTGACACCGGAGGATCGTCAGCCGGTGTTTTGTTTTGGTATAGTTTTCGGACGGCGCCGGTATCTATGGTATAATGTAAAACAGTTTTTCCGGAGACGGATTCGTGGACGGGGGGATTGCGTGCGGTTATATAACGTGAGCCGGTTCTGGTTGGCGGTCGGATGCGTGGGGTTGGTGGTGTTCGGCCTTTTAATCGGACTGGGGACTGCGTTTATCGGGTTAAACCAGGCTGAAAACCTGTTTGAAGTTGTTTCGCTTATCCGTTCGAATTATATCGAGGAGGCAAGCCTTAAACAGCTTCTTAATGGAGCAACCAAAGGAATAGTTGATTCTCTCGACGACCCTTATTCGGTTTACCTTGAACCTAAAACTTATCAACATCTTAAGGAGCAGATCAGGGGATCGTTCGGCGGCCTGGGAATTGTCGTAGGCATCAGAGACGAACAGTTGACGGTTATTAGGCCTTTTCCGGACACGCCGGCGGGACGGGCGGGGATCAAGGCCGGGGACGTCATCGTAAAGATCGGTGACCACCGGGTGGAGGGGCTTGACCTGGAAACGGCGGTTAATCTTATGCGCGGCCCGGTGGGAACAAAGGTGACGATCACCATAATGCGCCAAGGGAGCAAACCGCTGCAGGTGACCCTTACCCGGGAGGAGATAAGTGTGCCGTCGGTTGAGGGAAAGCTTCTCCCCGAAAAAATCGGGTATATTTCAGTCGCCCAGTTTACCGAAAAAACGCCGCACGAACTCTCCAAGGTGATCAATGACCTCCGGAACAAAGGTATGAGGGCGGTAATCCTCGACCTTCGAGACAACCCGGGCGGTGAGTTGAACGCGGCGGTGGCGGTGGCGGATAACTTCGTGCCGAAGGGACCGGTGGTTTACGTCAGATACCGGGAAGGGCGGGACGAGGTTCACAAGGCGGATGCTTACCGGCTCTCCCTGCCGCTGGTGGTTCTGGTAAACGAAAACAGCGCCAGCGCGGCGGAGATTGTCGCCGGCGCCGTTAAAGACACCGGCGCGGGAGTGGTTATGGGCGTGAGAACTTACGGGAAAGGTGTGGTTCAGACGGTTTACGATCTGAAAAACGGGGCCGGCCTGAAACTGACCACCGCCAAGTACCTCACGCCGAAAAAGCGGGATATAAACAATAAGGGCGTCGAGCCTGACGTAAAGGTCGAACAGCCCGTGGACGCCCAAACGGATGTTCAGCTTTCGGCGGCACAGGCCAGACTGTACAAAGATCTTAATGAGCATGCTCTACCAAAGGCGGCTGGCGAATAGGGAAGTGGGACGCGGGCGGTTGGGTGTGGGAACCGGAAACGGATGCGGATATGAAGCCGTTGCATAACGCTCACCAGGACCCGGCGGTGAAGTGACCGAGGCCGTTCGGTTTTTAGGGGAGCGCGCCTGATCGCAAGCACTAAGAAAACACGATAGCAGCGGAAAAACAAAACGGTTTACAGAAACGGTAGGGGCATCTTCTAAAGGAAGGTGCTCCTGATTTTTGAAAGGAAAACCACGGAAAAAAACAGGCTTCGCTGGCGTTGTACCCCCATGAGAGCAGTGCTCCGGGCCGACGGCGACATCGGCTCGCCTCGGAGCGAACCACGGCGCACGTATAGAGCCTGACATTACCTTTTCAATGAAGCCGGATTGGGCAATAAACAGCCTTTTTCCATGCCTGTTAAATTCCTTCCGTGAATTCGGCACGATGTGTGCGCCTGTTCGCTTAGCCGAGTCTTCACCGTGTCCGCGTAAGCGGCCCTCCGTCAGAGCTCTCATTGTGTGACGAACGCCAGCCAATAGTGTTTAACTAATGCGGGATCCTCGAAAGATGATTGTGAACAAATTCAGACAAATTTATGCATTATATTACCCCGCAGGTTGAAATGTCTCGACGACTGTGGGAAAATATAACCAATGGAAAGGTTTATGGAACTGGGTAGTATTTGAAACAGGTAGCGAGGCGCTATCGTCCGTCCCACCGGAGAGCAGTGCTCCGGGCCGACGGCGACATCGGCTTGCCTTGGAGGGAACTACGGCCCGTTTATAGAGCCGATGTTACTTTTCAGGCGATGGCGGATTGGACGAGTTGTTCTTGATTGCTTCGTATCAAACCCTATAACTACGGCGGGCACGATGCGCGCGCCTGTTCCCTTAACCGAGTCTTCACCGCACCGTATCGCGTGAACGGCCCTCCGTCAGAGCTCTCCTTACGGGACAAACGCCAGCGTTGATGTTGTTGTTGTCAACAGAACCGTCCCCGTGACAGTACCTAATTTGTTGCCGAATTCTTATTAAAATGTAATACTAGCAGAACTTCGGAGAGGTCGAAAATGACTATTCCCACACGAACGAAAGGTGCTTGGCTTATTGCCCATTCATTAAAACTTCAAAAGGTTGATGCGCAAGGTCAGTTTACATGTATTGAAAGCGCTGGTAAATTTGGTCGTACCTTGTCAATACTATCGGCAACTGACGAGCAAAGTATTTCAAAGAGAAAGCTTACGACTCTGGCAAAAGCTAATAGCATAAACCCAGATCTAGAGTTACCAGTTTTGCTTGAAAAAATGGAGGAACGCCATCTTATTAGTCGTTCGAAGAACGGTGAAGTAGCCATCCTTGGCCTTACTCATGGCACTATTTTAGAGAAAACAGCCGAAATTTTTGATGACCTAAGTCCTGAGCCCGAAGAACTGGCTGTTGTAGACATTGCAGAACGTGTATCACAAGAACCTATACTTGCGAGGGAAATGAGAGAATACGTTTCTGATCAATATAGACTAACCAAGAAACGTACTCAGGAAACACTTGCTCAGGCGGAGGATATAGGTTTTGTTGATGCTGAGGAAATAAACTTAGCATCCAAGGACAAACTTTATTTCAACGGTAATATCTTTCGGTCAAACGATGCTAAAAAGACATATAGTGTTCTTCAATCATTGTCTAGTAGTGAACAACATAAGGTTAACGAATTCAGTCAAATAGTTGCCACACGTGGTTATGCTACCGTTGATGAAGCTAAGAAACTTCTTGGTTCAAGCCTATTTTCAAAGCTTCAGTCCATAGCTCTTTTTGATGTTAATAGAGTGGCTAACGAGAATGAGGAGGTCTTATACGTCACACGTCCTGCATCATTCTCCAAATACGGTAACCCGTGGGAGGAGGATACTCTTGATTACGCGAAGGCACTTGTATCGTCTCTTGCATATGGTATGACTCGCAGTTCAGCTTCTCGGGGTAGGATATTCAAACTTCATCTACTCCTTGAGAAGCTTATTCGAGGCGAGTGGTTAAATGAAAACACAGCAGCTGGCCAGGACTATAGATATCTGGAGTTAAAGCGTGTCGTCGAGACGAGGGAGGGCATTAAAGCAGGCTGTTATAACCTGCGGCTATTAAAAAAAGAAGTAGGTATAGTTGCATTGGAAGTACTTACTCAAGGAAGTGGTAGCTCGGAATCTCTTCTTGAACGTCTCCCCGGTTCTCCGGTTATAACTTATTCAGGTCCTGAGGAAAACCGAGGGAAGGTACGAAAAAAGAAAATTGTGGCTCCATCAGACGGAAAATTTATAGATATGCTTCAATCTCTTCGCACCGGGAGGATTTTCTAATGGCACAGAATAATAACGGAGGGTACAAAGCAGAGGAAGCTGTCCGTGCGTTTTTCCTCCAGATAGGTTACTTTCCTGTGCGTAATATAAAGTTTCGATTCAACAGTGAAGAAGTTACCGATCTCGACCTTTGGGCTTATGGTGTAGGTTCTCCCACACATCGATCACGTGTAATTGTGGATTGTAAGTATAAGATTAAGCATGCGCAGGTTTTCGAACGAATTCTTTGGGTTGAGGGGTTAAGACGTGCTGTTGGTGTGGAGCATGCGGTAGTTGCTACTACTGATAGGCGTAAGGCAGCTAGCGCGTTTGCATCGCGGTTGCAAATTCGCATAATCGGATCGACGATGTTAGACAAACTCATTGCTCAAAATGCTCAAAATGAGCGCTTTTCGGATGAGGAATTCCTTAATGCGGTTATCCCTCAAGAAGACAAGCTTGTCGGGCGCTTCAAGGAGCGTATAGATGCTTCTAAAAGTCGATTACTAAGACTTGATTTTGATTCTGTAAATCTTCATATTGAAGACCTTTTGTATTACGCACAGGAATCGACACGGTTACAAGACCGTACCATGGTAATCCGCTTATTCTATTTATCATTAGCTTTTCTATTAATTACGTTGGACTTCGTACTTCGTGACGCAGTGTTTCTTGATGAGCAGAGCCTCCGGGAGAGAATTGACGAAGGCATCCGCTTTGGGTCTCGTGGAAGAGCAAACGCTTTCATTCTGTTTAATGTTTTAGGGAAAAAGAAAAAGATCGAATTAATACGTGCTGTTGAACGTGTGCGTGCTGATGTTCTTGCAGATTTTTTCTGTCGCTTTGCAAGGGAAGATTGGTTTTTACAGACGGCCTTAGCATTTGAAGAGGCGGCTTATCATAAGTCTTTTATTCCTGTGGGACAGTTATCCGCAAGTGCCCAAAGTGTAGTAGGCATACTCCTGGATTTTCTACAGGTAGATCGACATACCATTTTTGGTGTAACCTGAGAGAGACAGTACAGAACAACGTGATCGAAGGTACGGCCCGATGCGCGGTTCACCATTACTGGTTATCTTTTCTTTTTTGCATAGAAAGGAGATTCGATGTCTACTGATCTCGGAGTCGAAGAACGACGAGTTGCGATTGAAGCAATATCGACACTCGTCCACATTAAGCGAACGCTTATTGATCTTCTTCTTAAACCAGCCGGCGTTCCTCCAATGCTGGCGGAGCGGCTGTTTGGACGCCGTGATCCAACTACAAATAAACTATTAACTAAACGCCAGGTTGCCCCTCTTCTCCTGGATGAGTTGGATAAGTCTCCTGAGTACCGTAGTTCGATCCGCGCCATTCTAAAAATTACTTCTGAGTGGAATGCATTCCATCTTGCGGAAAATGAGTATGCTGCCCGCGCTACTGTACAAAAGGCCAGAGAACTTATGGGCACAGTTCGGCTTATGGAAGCTCGTGAGGCAGAGCAACGAGAGTTGGCACGACGCGAGGAATTAGCACGTTTAGCAAATGAGAAACAAACACTATTTCAAAAACACTCCGCTATTTTGCTCATGATGTTCAATGAAATGGTAAAAGATAACTCAGATCCGCACCAACGAGGCTTCTTGTTACAGGAGTTGCTGACGAGGCTTTTCGACTTACACGAAATACCCGTTCACCGAAGTTTTCAGAGGAATAATGGTGCAGAACAGATTGATGGTGCATTCAAATTAGATGGATGGCACTATATAGTTGAATGCCGATGGCGCCAGAAGCTTTCTGATATCCGTGAACTCGATGGGCTGCTGGGACAAGTAAACCGGTCTGGTAAACAAACACTGGGACTGTTTACATCAATTAATGGATGGTCCAGTAATGTGGTACCGCTTCTAAAGCAAAATCCCGATAAGTCCATTTTTCTTATGGATGGATATGACCTCCGTTCAGTACTTGAGAGACCACTATCACTCAAAGATTTTCTGAATGCCAAGTTGTCGAAGTTGAACCTTGATACAGAACCGTTTTATGGTGCACTTCAGTATTTACAGGATCAATAATGGAATAGAAACTGCCTGAGAAAAAGAGTACTGAGATACTACTGCTTCAAACTTTTCTCCCAATTCATGCAACTATTCACTACTCTTTCCATCCCAGAACGATCAGAAAATAAGAGGAAAGTTCCGACTGGTGTGGAAATTGTTATTTAGGCTTTGAAAGAGAATTTAAATCTGGAGTTTCACTACTGAAACCGCAGGGGCGGCAGGCCCTAGGAGGGGAACAGTAAAAGAAATAAGTAGCCTGCCTCATACTGATCAATATGCCTGGGTGTAGGTTTTATCTGTCACTTGGCTTGTCCTGGTGAATGGTTTAATGTCAGCCATCCCAGTTCAGCAAAGGGTAATCATCAGGAACATTCTAACGAAGTAGGACTA
>JBFMBK010000010.1 GCA_040755295.1 Bacillota bacterium
TTCCCGTTCCCAAGACCCGATTCTCTTCAATAAAGGGCCTTCCTACTTCATACGTGTGTCTGGCTTTACTCTAAGAAATCTCGTGAGCCTTGCTCCTTCACTTACCACTGTTCAGTTTTCAAAGACCCGCTTCGGAGTTTAATCTTAGCATACGCCTTCAACCGTTGTCAAGCGCCTTTCGTATCCTTAAAAAGCCAGGTCGACGCCTGCCGGGGGGCCAGATTATATCGTTTTCGACGGATCAGATTTAAACGTCCAAAGGCCTTCCCACTATCTGTATTATTACAATAAAAACCTGTGGATAATGTGGATATATCTGTGCATAACTTGAGTTCTAAGGGGTTCGCCTGTGGAAATGATAAAATATTGTCTTTTCTTTTGTCGAACACGACCGGTAGCGACATGATTCGCCAAGCTTCTATTATGACTCCGGCCCCTTCCGGATTTACAGGCACCATCCGATATTACGTCCTTAAAGCTCACCATAAAAAGTCCGATAAGAAAATGGGGGGATACAAAATGGACAAGATCCTGAGCCATGAAAAACAGGCCGCAGAAAAGCTCGTAGAAGGGATGCTGCCTGCCGCGTCGGGCGTTCCCCATTTGGGCGACAATGTTGACCGGCACGCTTGAGACAAGAGGTTCCGACGGTTATAAAGAATCGGTCCGAAGCGACTCGTGCTGAAACCTCGCCACAGCGGCATCATCATAACTCTTACAGCGTTCCTCGGCCTGAACCTGCGCGCCTGGACACCCGCAAGTCTGTCATTTGTTGCTCAACGGTTCCCGCAAATTATCCAGACGGCCAGTCAAATATAGATATACCGCTATTCCCGAATGCACACCCAGAGAAACAAGGAAAGTCGCCGGCAAGGTCCAGTGATGGTAACCCAGCATGTTATTCTTAAGCATCAAGAAATGGGTCAGGGTCGACCCAAGCGGAAAAGCAAGCCCTACGACTCCCGCAGTCAGTACGCGCTCTACCGAGGTTATAGCGTGAAAACATTTCGATTGCCCGGCTGAAGGAGCAAGCCTAAAAAAGGGCGCACTTATCCCTTGGCGGAAAATGAAGCTTTTAGGCAGGTTGTAATGATATTGCTGAAATGTCTGAGGCTTGAATAATGCCCTGTGCGATCAACAGTTTAGCAGCCCGTTTTAAAGCCTTCTCCTTCTGCTTGTCGCGGAGTTCCTGCGGCATATCGATTTGATAAAGGTCACATGGATTGAAAATCTCGCCGGTAGAAAGCATGTGGTAAATGGCGGTAAGAATCATCCTTGCGATAGCGATAATGGCTCGTTTCTTTCCTCTTCTTTTGGCGATACGCTCAAACTTGATTCTGTAGTAAGGATTATCTTTCGATTTGACGGCAGCATGAGCGATCTGCACAAGAGCAGGTTTGAGGTAAACACCGGCTCTTGTGATGCGAACAGACTTTTTCTTGCCTGCAGATTCATTGCTGCCGGGCGTTAGTCCTCCCCAGCAGCAGAGTCGCTTTGAAGATGAGAAATGAGACATATCGGTACCAATCTCAGAGATGATCGTGATGGCGGAAGTGCGGTCAACTCCCGGAATGGTACAAAGAAGCAGAATGGCGCTCTCATAAGGAGCGGCAAGCACATTCAGCATTTCGTCCAGTTCCTTGATAGAGTTTTCAACAAACTCCAAATGGTTGCGGATCATAGCGGCACGGTATTTTTGCTCGGGGGCCATTTGGTATCCCTTGATAGACTGGATTACGGCATCAGCCTTCTTTTTGATAGAACCTCTGAGCAGGCTGATACAATGCTTGGGGTCAAAGGAATCGGATCTTACAAGGTAGTCCGTGATGGAAGCGGCGGATTTGCCAAACATGTCGGAAACGACAGCATCAAGGGCTACATTGCAGACGGTAAAAACATTTTGGAATCGATTCTTCTCGCTGGATTTGCAGGAAACAAGCTTAAAACGATAACGGGTATACTCCCGTAGGATTCGGATCGGTTTGCTGGGGATAAAACTGCCGGGAACAAGACCGAGGCGAAACAGGTCGCCGATCCATTTGGAATCTTTCGTATCATCCTTGTTGCCTTTTACTGCCTTAACCCACTTGGGATTGGCAATGGTGACGTTGATGGAATCCTCAAGCAAATTGAATAATGGTACCCAATATTTCCCGGTAGACTCCATGCAGACATCAAGGCAATTGTTGTCAAGCAGCCATTGCTTAAATTGCAGGATGGAATTGTTGAAGGTGGAAAACCGCTTCTTCTGGTAGCGGGGCGTAATTCCCTCAGAAGTAATAATTGTGGCGACGAGAAATTTCTTATGGACATCAACGCCGCAGCAAATGGGATAAACGACTTTCAAGCTACTGCCTCCTCGCAAGAAAATGATGAGGAGAAGACAGTGACTGAACCGCCACACATTCAACGAAGAGCTAAAACAATGATTAGCGTACGGTCTCGGGGAACCACTTATTTGTGCTTGAAGGGCAGTCCTTACACTGGTTTATATACTGTTTTAAGTTTAAGAAGAGCAGTCTACTACTCACCTCATCGTGCTTTGTAGTGTGTCTTCTCCTCAGACCGATTGTACTGCAATCCAAGGTGAGTGCGCATCCCGTTTTCATTACTATTTGTGTCGCCCGCACTGGCGGTGCGAGATGGAGGTTTATATGACAGAATATTATCACGATGGGCAACCATGCCGCCGATAGAAAGAGCGGTATCCCCGCGACTGAAAGGATGTCGACACGGTGGAAGACCCAATAACCCAAGGCATTCTGCATCAGAAAAACAAGCGCCAATGCAACGCCCAACCCGCCTGCAACCCCCACCGGGAAGAACACCTTAATCCGTTCCGGGGGAACATTCAAAATCATTATCGCTGACGCTCCGAGGAAAATAACCGGTCCGGCTGATTCTTCGATCATACAACCACCTTTTAAGGAAAGTGTTGCAAAACAAATTGACCAGTAGAAAGACAACCCAAAGGTTTTCGGAACTCAATCCTAGAAAAGGCCCCGGCGGCCGGAAACGGATGTAGGATGCAGATGTCAGAGTTCTAAACCTTGTAAAAATTCGCTGCGCGAATTTGCTTTAAATTTTCGAACTTCCGACTTCCGGCGTCTAACATCTAAGATAGCCAGGCGCAGTTTTTTGCATTGGCCTCTTAGGTAGTCTTCCCCGGATACAAAAAAAGTCGCCTTGCAAAGCAAAGGATTCCCGCTGTGAGTGCGATAACCTTTATACAAGAAAGGCCGTTTCTAACGGGTAAAGAGGTTTCTTGGAGCGGTCCGGGCGAACCGTATAACGGCTTATTACTTAGGGAACGTCCTCCCTGATCCGAGAACCAACCCGAAAACCTGTTTAACACCGCCTTCCAGAAGCGTTTCCGCCGCCGATGATAGGGTGGATCCGGTAGTGAAAACATCATCGACCACAACGACGGTTTTGCCCCGTACCACAGGGTTATCTATCAATCGGAATGACTTCTTTATGTTCCGCCGTCTCGCATCCCGGTCAAGTTGGGCCTGCGCCGGCGTATCGGCTTTTTTTTGGAGTGCCGTTACCAGTTCGACGCCGCAGTTCTCAGCCACCACCCCGGCCAGCAGTTCGGCCTGGTTAAAGCCGCGCTCCTCAAGACGGGCCGGACTCAGGGGAACCGGCACAACCATCCCCGCCTTCCGGTACGCAGATTCCCGGTTAAAGACATCTGCCATCAACCCCCCCAAGAAGTCAACCGCGGCCTGTCTCTTGCCGAACTTCAGGCGGTGAACCGCCGACCGGAGAGATCCCTCGTACGGAAGTGCTGCGCGGGAAAAGACAAAAGGCCATTCCCGGGAAGAACACTCCAGGCATAATCCGGCTGCGGGTTCACTGAAGAATCGGCCGCAAATTCGGCAGAAAGGCTCCGCGGAAGAACGGTAAATGAAAAGACCGCACCGCTGACACGGACCTACCGGTCCTTTGGCACCGCAAAGCGGGCAGCCGCGCTGCGGGAAAAGGAGTTCCAGAAGGCTCTTGTAAAGGCGCTTCATTTAGTAATATACCTTTGTGCCGCATAATACCTTAACCGGTGGACGATACGACTGCTTTCGGCGGTATTTTAAAAAGGCCCCGGAGGCCGGAAACGGATATCGGATGCAAGATGTCAGAGGCAAGAATTTCTGTAAGAACTCGCTACGCTAATTTCTCTTGGATTTTCTGATTTCTGACATCCTGCATCTGACTTCTGAAACAGCCGGGCGAAGTTATAAGAGCGTTCCCCTAAGGTATCCTCGTCGGGAAAAGCACCACATCCATCGCCTTTCAATGGAAATATTCCACGTCCCTTACCCCCGCCGCGGTGGCGACGGTATTCCCTCCTTGAATGCGCGCCAATTTTAGCGCACGCCCGACCTTCTGCACAATGCCGGCCGGGGTGGCGGCATCGGAGGGGAAAACGGCCACCCCGAGACTGATTTTCACATTCAGCGGCCCAACAACACCCTCGACCCCGAAAATATGACGATCAAGCGCTCCTCTGAGCCGCTCCGCCGTTTCCTGGGCAACGGTTTCCGCAGCCCCCGGAAGAAGCATGATATACTCGTCGCCGCCGAAACGGGCCAGAAGGTCGTTGCCCCTTAAAACGTTGCGGATCACCCTGGCCACCTCTCGCAACGCAGCATCGCCCACCAGCGGCCCGTAAGTGTCGTTGAACTTGCTGAAATCGTCGATGTCTGCGATTATCACCGCAAGCGGCTCGTCGCGGTTTAACGCCCGCTCGCATTCGGCCTGAAAGCGCAGTAGAAAATAGCGGCGGTTAAGCACGCCCGTAATCGGGTCGGCTCGCGCCAACTCTTCTATCCGTGAAAAAAGACGTGTATTTCTAATGGCTACTGCAGCCTGCCCACCGATAATGGTCAGGATGGAAAGGCAACGTTCGTCGAAGGCGTAAGGCCGGCGCTCGCCAAGGATGAAAACCCCGAGCACCTCGTCTTCAGCCACCAGCGGAATCGCGACCAAGGAGCGTTCGGCGGTTATGAAACCCGCCTCGTTGGTAAACCGGGGCTCCTGTCTGGTGTCGTGTATAATTTCGGGCTCGCGGGTCTCAGCGACCCATCCGATAAACCCTTCTCCCGCCCCCACCACGCTGTCTTTAATGCTTTTTGCGTAGGGCCCGCTGACCGCTCCCGGAACAAAAGCCCGACGCGTATCCGACCAGATGAAGATGACCCCTGTGCGGTAAGAAACGACGCGTTTCACTGTTGTAAGAATAAAATCAAGTGTTTTATCCAAAGAAACGCTTTCACCAAGCCGGCGCGCAACGTGGTAGAGGGCGTTCAATTCCCGGTTGGTCAGGGTCAGCACCACATACAGCCGCAGCACAAACTGAAGGATCAGCACCGGAACAAAAATAAGAACGGCAGCCCAGAAGGCCGTCTCCTTCCAAAGAAACAGCATCACATAGCCCAGCGGGAGACCGAAAAGATAGGTCACCGTATCCCATTTGAGAGCTTCACGCCAAAGAACAAGAGGATGATACCGCCGCCGCGGCAGGAGGTATAAATAAACCAGCGTGTGATTTGCCACGACATAAGTCGCCGTAAAAACGAGGACCGACAGCGTATTATGAAGCGTCTCTTTCCCAACGACGAGGCCCCCGGATCGAAGGTACAGGTAATTTGCCAGCCAAAAAGCTAGTATGCACTGCCCGGCATTAAAAAGGGTTGTCCGCCACGGGTCTCCGCGGCCAAAAAGCCGCTGGCCGAGCAATGTAACAACCCCACCGGTCCAAACAAGCGCCGGGAAGCCATGGGTAAAAAAAAGCGTGAGCGCTACCGCCCACCCTGCTGACAACTGGCCCTGGGGTAAGGAAACGCTCAGCCCGTCTGCCGCCAGCCAAAGAGCGGCCATCACCAGCATCTCCCAGCTGACGTCAAGGTTGATTTCACCGGCGGTAGCCACCAGAATCAGGGTTCCGGCGACAATTACCATCCAGGTGAAAAGGATGTAAATAATGCCCCTTGGCCGCACCTTTAGTCCCTCCACGGTAATATTCGACAACTATCTCACTGTCCCTGCCGGGAAACCAAAAAAGCCGGTTGATGCCGGCTTTTGTAGAGGTCGGAATAAAGAAGTCAGATGTCAGAAGGACAAATCACCTGCCACTGCGGTTCACATGCCTGACCTGAGAACTCTACGTGTCCGCCCGCAGGGCGTCGACCTTATCGCTCCTTTCCCACGGAAGATCGATATCCGTCCGCCCGAAATGCCCGTACACCGCAGTTTGTTTGTAAATCGGGCGCCGGAGATCGAAGTTCGCTATTATCGCCGCCGGACGCAGGTCAAAGTGTCTCGTGATTAACTGTATCAATTTTTCTTCGGGGAGCTTCCCTGTGCCGAAGGTTTCCACGCTTATGGAAAGGGGCCGCGCTACCCCGATGGCGTATGAGACCTGAACCTCGCACCGCTTGGCCAAGCCTGCCGCAACCATGTTCTTGGCAACGTAACGGGCCGCGTAGCTGGCGGAGCGGTCAACCTTGGTCGGGTCTTTACCCGAGAAGCACCCGCCGCCGTGGCGGGCCATACCGCCGTATGTATCAACTATAATTTTGCGTCCCGTAAGCCCCGTATCTCCCTGCGGCCCGCCGATCACAAAACGCCCGGTGGGATTCACCAAAAAACGAGTTCCCCCGTCTAAAAAATTAGACGGTATAACAGGACGAACCACCTTGGTCAGGATGTCCTCACGGATCGTAGGGATTTCGACATCCGGGTGATGCTGGGCAGAAATAAGCACCGTGTGCACCCGCAAAGGCTGGTCGCCTTCGTATTCAATCGTTACCTGAGTTTTACCGTCGGGACGGAGATAAGGTATATCCCCGTTTCTCCGTACGGCCGCCAGGCGCCGGGCCAGCTTATGAGCCAGCACGATGGGAAGCGGCATAAGCTCCGGCGTTTCATCGGTTGCGTACCCGAACATGAGACCCTGATCGCCGGCCCCGACCAGGCTGTATGGATCACGCTCCTCGCCGGTTCTGGCTTCGAGCGCTTCGCCGACTCCGACCGCTATATCCGACGATTGTTCCTGTATGCTCGTAATAACGGCGCAAGTCTCGAAATCGAAGCCGAACTTCGCCCGGGTGTACCCGATTTCGCCGATCGTCTCTCGTACCACCGTAGGGATGTCCACATAACAGCGGGTCGTAATCTCCCCTGCGACAAACGCTAGCCCGGTGGTGACCAGTGTTTCACAGGCAACCCTTGCCTGGGGGTCCTGGGCCAGCATGGCGTCCAGGATCGCGTCCGATATCTGGTCCGCCATCTTGTCCGGGTGCCCCTCTGTTACAGATTCAGAAGTGAAAAGGCGTTTTGGCATACTGTTCTCTCCCGATGGTATATTTAATTCCTTAATCGTCAATTATCGCAATTCTTGAATATAAAAACCTTACTATTCCTAAGAAATATACGTCTAATTTTAGCAAGGGCGGCCAGGACTGTCAACAAAGGTACTCGGATTAAATAATGTTAAAATGAAGCCCTTTCTGAGCCTTCACTTCTTGAATATGTTTAACGGCAACTCCCTCAACCGATGTCTTCTCCGACCTCGACCAGCACGGCATGCACGCCTATCTTCTTAATCCGGGTCCAGGGTATGATAAGGTCACCGCCCAGCCGGAAAAGTCCCAGGTGCTTCTTTCCGTTTTGAATCACCAGCGCGGTAACCACGCCGCTCTCGTCAAGATGCATGTCCTTTACCGGCCCCAAACGCCGGCCGTCAACCACGTTAATAAAATCCAGCCTTGTCAACTCCGAAACCTTAAACAATCCACCACCCCCTGCCTTCCCCGCTATCGTATGCAGTCGGTGTCAAAACCGTCACGCCCTACCCTTAAATAAACCTCTTGGGATACTACCTTAAGAAAATCCTACCTCCCGGCAGACCGCTTCCTGAATGGCGACCGCCCGGTCACGCGCCGAAGCCTCTGTGTAGACGCGAAAGACGGGTTCGGTGCCCGACGCCCGCACCAGCACCCACGCCCCGCTTGAAAGCTCAATTTTTAATCCGTCTACGGTGGTACAGCGTTTTACCTCTTCACCGGCGATATTTGACGGCCGGAAGCTTTCCAAGTTTTCTATTATGTGTTTTTTATCGGCCGGTGTGGTCCTCAGATCAACCCGCACGCTTTCCACACGGCCGAAACGGTCTAAGATCCCGTCGAGAACCGCGGCCAGTGACTTCCCGTTTACGGCCGCCACCTCGCTTGCTAGAAGCCCGGCAAGAATCCCGTCCTTTTCAGGAACATGACCGCTGATCGAAAGGCCGCCGCTTTCCTCGCCGCCGCATATGCACCCGGATTCCCGGAGGCAGCGCCCGATGTATTTAAAGCCCACCGGCGTTTCACAAACCCCTGCGCCGTAACCGGCCGCGATGCGGTCCACCAGATGCGTGGTGGCCACCGTTCGCGCCACGTCGCCACGCAGGCCGCGCTTGTCAAGCAAATGGTGGTAGGCGAGGGAAAGCAGCTGGTTTGGCGATATATAGGCGCCGCTCGCATCGATAATTCCCAGACGATCGGCATCACCGTCAAGAGCGAGTCCGAGATGCGAACCGGTAGACAAAACGGAGTCCCGCAGATCACCGACCCGTGCTTCCGAGGGATCCGGCAGCCCGCCGCCGAAAAGCGGATCGCGGGTGTTGTGGATGGTGAACACCTCTACCCCCAACCGTTTTAAGAGGGTGTCCAGGTAACCGATGCCCGCGCCATGCATGGGATCCACGACGATTTTCAGCCCGGCCTTGCGGATTGCTTCCCCGTCAACCAGCGTTGAAACATGCCGGAAGTACTCCTCTTCGGGATCAAGCTCCCGCAAAGGCGCGGCCGCCCCTCCGGGCGCTTTGCGCGGTTCAGCTATCAACGACTCGATCTTACCGGTTACGTCAGGCAAGGCGGGACCGGCATACTCCGGAATAAACTTAATCCCGCAGTACTCGGGAGGGTTGTGGCTGGCGGTCAACACTATGGCGCCGCCCGTGGACAGGTTACGTATGGCAAAGGCCGCCACCGGGGTAGGGACGGGCCGTTTCGGAAAATAAGCCGTGACCCCCCAGCCCCGCAGCACCTCCGCCACCGCCGCCGCAAATCGGTCGGCCAGGAAACGGTTGTCGTAAGCGATTACAACGCCCCGGTCATCCAGTCCTTCATCCTTAAGATAAGCGGCCACGGCGGCAGCAACCAGTTCCACGTTCGCGAACGTGAACTCCCGGGCGATGATTCCCCGCCACCCGTCTGTGCCGAATTTAATCTCCTGCAAACAACTCCCTCCAATCGCTGACTAACAGCATTCGACGTAAGTATTCAAGTAAATAACGCAGGTGTTTCAAAGGAGCGCGGTCAGAAGCAAGCACGGAAACTCACCCTCATGGAAAAGGTTTTTGACAAGTAACGTTTTCCATCTTCCACACCATGGTCCAAAATCCTCCACGTGCGCCGCCAAAAACAGCGGGCTCGCTTTTCACGCAGGCTTTTCTGGTGCAACAGTATATCTGTCCCTACGACCCCGGTCTGTTTCGGAACAAGCGTTTTTACTGGCCCATTTTGCCTGAAAGCTTATCCGTAATATCGGTGATATGGTCCGAGGTATCAAGCTTCTTGTCCACATAAAGTTTTCCTTCGGTATCCAGACTGGCGTAAACCACGTCTTTAATCGAAAAAACTCCCTGTTTCTCGAGTTCTTTCAGCAGCCATTCCTCGGTAAGGTGATTCTGAACAAGGTTTTGCAAGATTACAACCCCGTCCACGATTAACTCCGAGGGTACTCCTTCGTACTTCGTCGGAACGCTCAGATCCTGTGGGGTCAACGGGCGTTTCTGGGTTTTAGGCAGCACGCTGAGTTCCCCGTTGGGTTCGGCGACGGCGAACTCCACGTCCGCAACGTTGAAGTACCCTTTTTCCCTTAACTGCATCGTTAAATCATCCACATTGTAACGCATCCGCGCCATGATTTTTTCCAGGATCATGCCGTTGTGAACCACCACCGTGGGTTCGTCGCCGAATATTTTTCTGGCGGGCCGGTATTTCAGGCCGGCATACTGCACCAGGATTGTAAGACCGGCAAAGACAATCAGCCCTAAAACGTAGTACCAGGGACTCTCCTTGACGTCCGTGGCCAACCCCGCTGCGATGGAGCCGATAACGATCCCGTTAACGTAGTCCGAAACCGTAAGCTGCCCCACCTGCGATTTTCCAATGAGCCGCGTGATAAAAATTACTCCGGCAAACGCAGCTACCGCCCGGATAAAAATCTCCAATAACGGGTTCATATTTACCCTCCCGGTTTCAAGATGGTCAATATCAATAAGATTTACGCATACATACACGCTTATGCGTTTGCAGGCAGTCTAAAACGAATGAATAACCCGGCACCCCATTTGGGAATAATTTGTTAAATGCTTTGGAGGTATACGATGCGCGGGAAAGAGATGCGGTTAAAAAAAAGGCTTCAAGTGGAAGAACACATGCTCCGGCAATACCTGGGGATGCTCAAGGGGAAAAAAACTAAACCGCAAAAGCGATTCAGGGTGGTCAGGGGAAAGACGCTGGTGAAGGCGCGGGGCTGAGATTGTCGTACCCACGACAACACGATGCGCCGGTGGTTACCGGCGCATCACGATGTATGTTTACGGGTTGAAACCTTCTTCGGAACGGTACGCTTTTATTTCCGTTCGGAAAGTAAAGTCTGCAGATATTCAAGAAAAGGCGGTCCAAGGTCGTCCCGCTCAAGGGCAAGTTCGACCGTCGCTCTAAGGTAACCCAGCTTATCTCCCGCATCGTAACGTTTTCCCTGGAAGGCGTAGCCGAAAACCTTCTCCTCCCTCGCCAGCACCTTTAACGCATCGGTAAGCTGTATCTCACCGCCGGTTCCCGGCGTCGTATTTTCAAGAATGCTGAAAACGCGGGGTGTAATGATGTACCTCCCCGTCACACCCCACCGCGATGGAGCTTCCTCGGGCTTCGGTTTTTCAACCAGGTCCCTTACCGCAAAAACCCTGGGTCTTATCTCTTCCCCGCTGATGATCCCGTACTTCGATACCTCCGTTAAGGGAACCTTTTGGACAGCAACCACAGTGGATTGAACCTCGGCGAACACTTCCAGCATCTGCGCCAGACAAAGTTTCTCACCGGTTACGATGTCGTCGCCCAGAAGCACTGCAAAAGGTTCATTACCGATAAAACTGCGGGCGCACATCACGGCATGTCCCAGCCCTCGGGGCTCGCGCTGTCTCACGTAGTGGATATTGGCCATGGTGGCAATCCGCCATATTTCTGCAAGCCACTCTTCTTTCTCTTTATCCCGCAGGTAGTATTCAAGTTCAAGACACCGGTCGAAGTGGTCCTCGATCGCCCGCTTTCCCCGTCCGGTAATTATCAGAATGTCTTCTATTCCTGAGTTTACCACCTCTTCTACGATGTATTGGATGATAGGACGGTCTATCAGCGGCAGCATTTCCTTTGGCTGCGCCTTTGTGGCAGGAAGAAAACGGGTGCCGAGCCCTGCGGCGGGAATAACGGCTTTAGTTACCTTCACGGAATCCCTCCCCTGTCAACCCCCACTATTGTTCTTTCTAAAATTAATATCGGTTAAGGTAATGACTACTTCGGCCTGGCACTAAAGACTGGCGCCCTGACTCTTGGCCTTATCCTCTACCACGGGCAACCGCTGACGCCAGCGGAATCCTATCACCCCGAATTTATTAGCGAGAATCAGCAGGCATGAAGCCACACAGAAAAGGAGTAAAACCGCCTGGGCGGTTGTAAGGCGGGTAAGAAAAACGGCACTGACCCCTAAAACAGCGCTGATTCCGTAAACCACCAGCACCGCCCCCCGGTGGCTGAGGCCGATGGCCAACAAGCGGTGGTGAAGGTGTCCGCGGTCGGCGCGGAAGATCCGGCGTCCGTTCTTATAACGCCTGAGGATGGCAAATAGGGTATCGAAGAGTGGAATCCCGAGAATAATCGCCGGCGTCACGAGGGTGACGGCCGTGGCGGTTTTTGCGACTCCGACCACGGCGCCGCACGCCAGGGTAAAACCGATAAGCATCGCCCCGCAGTCTCCGAGAAAAATCCGGGCCGGATGAAAGTTGTATGGAAGAAAAGCAAAAAGGGTTGCGGCCAGAACCATTGCCGGCAGAACGCCGAGCGGGTCACCGGCGAGGACCGCCACCGTCCCCAGGGTGACAGCCCCGATACAGCTTACCCCTGCGGCAAGGCCGTCAAGTCCGTCGATAAGGTTGACGGCGTTGGTAACCGCTACTATCCATAAAACGGTGACGGGAATACCCCAGAATCCTAGGTGTAAAAGGAGACCCTCCTTGAAAGGATGCGTAACAAAACTAATATTGACCCCGAAAGAAATAATGATCAGGGCCGCCACGATCTGCCCCAATAGTTTCATGCGCGGGCTCAACCCCATTATGTCGTCGAGCATCCCCACGCCGAAGATGAAGGTCCCCCCGGCCAGAAGGCCAAGGTATCCCCGCGGCAAACCGTCCAACAATGCCGCCACTAGAAAACCGCATAACAAACCTAAATATACCGACATCCCCCCGAGCCTGGGCATAGGCCGGTTATGAACCTTACGGGCGTCAGGCTCATCCATCGCACCGATCCGGCTGGCCAGCCGCATTGCCAAAGGCGCCGTGGTAAAGGTGACCAGTCCGGCTACTATAGGGGCAATTGTTGTGGAGGTCATCTTTTCCCCCCCTAAGAATGCGTTCTTCTTCGTTGTGCCGCAACGCGGTATGGGGCATTCCCCAAGGCTTCGCTTGGTTAGTTGATATTTGTTCGGACTCTACCTGTTAATCCTAAAGATCTTGGTTTCTCGGGATCCAAGAACCTGACCCCTTATCGTTCAGGTTGACTTCTCCCCCGCGGCAAAGACCAGTTCCGCTTCGGCAGCCGTTTCTTCACCGACCAAGGCCATGCACCGCGCTTTGCCGACCGACATCTTAAACTTCAGAATCTCAACCTCAAGCCGCAAAACATCCCCCGGGATTACCTGCCGCCGGAAACGCGCCTCGTTTATACCGGCAAAAAGCGGCACCTTCCCCCGGTAAGTTTCCAGGCTCAGTACCGCTATGGCAGCCACCTGGGCCAATGCCTCAATGATCAAAACCCCCGGCATCACAGGATTGTCCGGGTAGTGCCCAGGAAAGAAAAACTCATTGGCGGTGACATTTTTAATCCCTACGGCGCGCCGCCCGGGCTCCAACTCAAGAACCCGGTCGACCAGCAGGAACGGGTATCGGTGGGGAATAATACTTTTAATTTCTTTTTGACCTAACAACTATCCTTCTGCTCCTCCTCCGAAAATGCGTTTTTCTTCCGTCGGGCGCGGCGATGAGCTTCGTATTACTGCGTCAGGCTCACCCAGCACTCAGTTGCACCTTCAAGAGATGTCACTCCGCTTAAACCGCAATCTAAACGCTTTGCGTAACTACGTCTTCGATACCAGTCTGCATGCTGGGCTGCGCCTTCTTTATACTGCTCGCTCCTCGCTGCGTTCCGTTTATGTTACTCTTTCGCATCTAAGTAACCGGCTTACGGGTCGCTCCATTTTCATTCGTAGTTGTGCCGCAACGCGGCATGGGTCACTCCTTTTAAATATCGCTATAAACATCATCCGCAGTCCCTGAAGGCGGAGGCGTTGTTTCCGGCAGCTGTCCTCCGGGCGATATAATCGGAGGCAATTCACCCTGATCATTTCCCTGGTCCGCCGCGTCCGGCGGTTCCTGGATGGTGTCTCCTCCCGGCCAGACGTCTCCCGGGATAATCTCCACGTCCATCCCCGAGGGGGTTTCACTCCCGTACCCTTCGCCGGCAACTGTATCGTAACCGCTTTCTGAAACACTCGGCTCTTCGGGCTGGTCAATCTGCATAACGATAACGCCCGCCGGTGTGTCCTTTACCACCTGTTGTATCGACTCCCCGCTCAAGAGTTGGGCCACAGCCCGTCTTGCCTCATCCGGGTCTACGTGCCAGTAAGGGTCGCTGCCTAAATAACCGGGAAGAGTCCCGCTTACCATTTCAACATCCTGCATGGATTTAGCCAGCTTAGCCAGATCCATCATGTCCGCAAAAGGAAGATTAGTGTATATGCATTTCTTTATCTTTGGAAGGAGCACCGGGATTTTAATTATATTCGCGGGTTTGAGCATTTCTTCGGCCACCGCGCGCAGGAACTTTTGCTGCCGGTCAACCCTGTTGATATCCCCCAATGGATCGCCTCGGAAGCGGACGTACATCAGCGCTTTTTCCCCATCGAGCTCCTGCAGTCCCTTTGTCAGATTAATGCTGAAGCGGCCTCCTCTTTCCGGGTCGTAATGACGCATATTCTTATCCACATAAAGCGTTATTCCGCCGAGGGCGTCGACCAACTTAATAAACCCCTCGTAATTGGTAACCACGTAATAATCAATCTGCTGGTCGATAAGCTCGGAAACCACATCCACGGCCAGTTCAGGCCCGCCGTACGCCATCGCCGCGTTGATCCGTTCCCTGCCGTGGCCGGGGATACTAACCAGGGTATCCCGCGGTATGGACAGGAAGACCATCCGTTTATTATGCGTGTCCGCGCTGACAAACATCATGGAATCGCTACGGGACCATTCTTCACCATAGCGGGCGTCCGAGCCGAGGATCAGGAAATTGATCTTCTTGTCCTCCGCTGCCTGAGCTGTCGGTTCACCACCCGGCCTACCCGGAAAAACAGACTGTTTAAAGTAAAAATTCTGTACCGTCCCGTAGCCAATTCCTCCTACAAGGCAGATTAAAATACAAATTATCACAATCGACCGGGCTTTAAGCCGTTTCTTGGGACGCCGCTCATCCTCAGCCATTGTTTTATCCCCCCGTAGCGTCATTGACGGCTGCCTTTCTTTGCTTTAAATTATAAAGGACAAACGGTCGTAAGAGGAGGCTAATTTATGCGATTACTTGATGAAAAAGGTAGAATCCTAGGTTTAATCAATCTCATCGATTTCGTGATTATAGCAGTGGTGTTACTCCTTATTGCCGGTGCGTCCTATAAGTTTCTCCGCCCGGCGGCTGTTACACCGCCCACAACGGTCGTGTTTACCGTTCGCATACCTGCCGTGCCGCCTGAATCTGCTCAGGAGATTAAGGTCGGCGACCGGATGGTAGCCGGAGCAAGTTATGTCCCTATAACCGTGAAAAACGTATCTATTGAACCAGCGCTTACCACCGAAACCGACGCCGCCGGACACAAAGTACTGGCGCGCGACCCGTATTTTAAAGACGTTATCGTTACCCTTGAGGGTAAGGTCGCAATCCCGACCGCGCAGGTTAAAATCAGCACACAGGAGGTTCGCACCGGGCGTGAATATTTTGTTAAATCATTGACCTACGAATTCAAAGGTATTATCAATAAGGTAACACTAAATCCTTCCCTGGACAAGCCTGCTCGGTAAAATTTTTACGTTTTCCCCGGTTTCAGGAACTTCTTGTCGGTATACCGTTTGGGGCAATATTACAACTTACTACAATGAAGTAATGTGCAGCGCGGGGTATTTCATCTCGAAATCGCTGCACACGTTTTTTATATCAACAATAAAGGGAGCAGACGGGTCAAGGAACCGCACAAAAGGCTCAGGGGTTTGGAAATCTAATCCCTTTTGTTTTACCAGAATGACTGCTCCATGCGCGCCGTCCAGCGCTTTTTCCAGTGTTTCAACCTGAAACGGATACGTACGCGGTATCACCGGGTCGAAAGCCCTCACCGTCAGACCGGCTTCTTGGAGGTGCCCTACCACCCTGACCGCCGGGCTCTGGCGGCTGTCGCTGGAATAATCCTTCATCGCCAGACCCAAGACGGCCACCTTCGCCTCGCGGGGCGGTACAGGCAAAAGCCGCAGCACCATATCTGCCACCGTTCGCGGCATTTCGTCGTTAACCTGCCGGGCTGCCGGCATCAACCGCAGATCAATCCCGGCCTCCCGCGCCAACGGCGCCAGGTAATGGAACGCGTTAGGCAGGCAGTAACCTCCGACCCCGGCACCGGGTTGAAGCAGCTTTACTCGCTTATGCGTGTTTGCCAGCCGTACCACCTCGAAGGTATTAACCCCGAGAGCGCGGGTAACATTACTCAACTCGTTTACCAGCGCGATGTTCACGTCGCGGGAGATGTTTTCCACGAGCTTTTCGATCTCCGCCGCCTCGAAGAAGGATGCGGGGATCACCTCCGCCCGCGTAACCACCCGAAGGAGTTCAGCCGCTTCCTCCCGGCTCGCCTCGTCGATACCGCTTACCACTACAGGCATCGTTACAAACTCCTCGAAAGCCCGCCCTTCGGCGATCCGCTCAGGGGCATACCCGAGGTAAAAGTCCTCCCCGGCTTTGAGACCGCTTTCCTCCAGCAGCGGTTTAACCAGACGGCGCATCATTCCCGGCACCAGTGTGCTTCGTATAAGTACCAGGTCTCCGGGCTTGAGACCGTCGGCGATGCTTTTCAGGCACCCGGTCAACGGCCCGGGATCGGGCATCCCCTCTGCCACCGGCAGCCCAACGGTTACAATAATGTCCTGTGACCGGCTTAATGCCTCCCGTGGATCGGTGGTCGCTTTGAAAGAACCCCGGTCCAGTTCCTGCCGCAGAATATCCTGTATGGGAAAACCGCGGTACTGTTCCTGGTGGTAGGTCACACCGCTGTTGATTTCTTCTACCAGCCCGGCGTTTGCATCGACCCCGATCACCTTGCAGTTGGCAAGTGTGAAACACAGGGACAGAGGCAGCCCCACGAATCCCAGGCCGAAAACCGCCACCTCGTTATAATAACGCTCCGCCACTACAAATCTACTCCTTTTCCTGCAACGCAAATGCGATTTTTTCTTCAATGAAGCCCACGCGCGCTTCCCATGAATGCTCCCTGGCCCTGGCAAGCCTCTTCTCCTGCCGCGCGGGATTCTCCCCGGCAAGCGCCCGTTCCACCGCCCCAATAAAACCCGCCTGGTCCCGGGCAACTTCAACCACATCCGAGAATTCACGTACGGCCGGCATGTCCGTACTTACCACCGGCCGTCCGGAAGCAAGGTATTCGTAAAACTTCAGGGGGCTGACATCCTCCGTCAAAGCACTGGCACGAAACGTGTTCAGGCAAACGTCACACCCTTTGAGGTAATCGGGCAGTACCTCCTTGGGCTTTCTACCCAAAAAAAATACATTCGGCATGCCTTCGAGGCCGTTGAGATCAACGCCCGGCGCCACCGGCCCTATAAGCACAATCGACCACTCGGGTCGACTGCGCGCAAGGTAGGCGAGAAGCTCCGTGTCCACCCACTCCTGGATCACGCCGACGAAACAGAGACGGGGGCGGGAAAGCCGGCCCATCTCTTCCGGGACCTCCGTCAACGGGTCGCAAGCCTTGCCGAAATGCGCCACGTCCGCGGCGTTTGGAAGAAGAAATATCCGCCGGGCGTGCTCCTTGCGGCGTTTGTACAGCCCCGGTGCGGTGACAAAGGTGATATCGGTCCGCGCCAGCAGTTCCCGCTCCATTTCCCATACGGCCTTATGGCTTACCAATCCTTTGTAAGCGCCGTGCTCATCCACACAATCATAGACCAAAAGCTGGTGTCCTATAAGCCGGGCAATAACCGCCGTCGCCGGAAGGTAGGTCCAGAGGATAGGATGTTTCATCCCAAGCTTTTTAAGCGCCCAGCGCACCCAGAGGGCCAGCCAGTACTGGTTCAACCTTCCGATAATCGGGCGGAGGTTGCCGAACGGAATCACGAACGGCGGCTGGAATACATAAACGTTAGTCTGAGGCCGGCTTATCCACCGTCCCCACGGGCGCCACTTGCGCCAGAACGAAGGATCCTTTAAAGGGGAGAGAAGCGTCGCAGGCGGTTCAACGTATAGTATTCGGTTGGAGGAGTGGAGCCTGGACAACACCTGCTGTTTTCGTGTCCAGATCGGTTCCCAGTCGATTGAGGAGATACAGATGATATCCTGGTTCCTTAACTCAGACATTAATTTCTCCTAGTCCTAACCCGGCCAAGCCGGGACCAAAATATTTCACTACAGAGTCACAGAGTTCACAGAGATAGAGAAATTATGAAGACTTTAAAAAAAGAATACCTATTTTCGTGTTCTCCCCTTCGTGTGCTCTGTGCCTCTGTGGTTATTTTTTCTTGCCATTTTGCGTAGAACTGGCCCGTATGGCGGACTTCTATACCATGCCAAGAACCTTCCGGTAAACCTCCAGTGTCCCAGTCGTCATACGGCCGGCGGAAAAATTATGCGCTACAAAATCTCTGCCCAACGCCGCCATCTCTGAGGCTTCCTCCGGTTTCTCCAGCACCCGGATGACCGCATCCGCCAGGGCGGCGGCGTCCGCCGGGGGGACCAGGAGTCCGGTTCTTCCATCCTGCACCACTTCCGGCAGCCCCCCCACCCTGGTGGCGACAACCGCAGTCCCGCACGCCAGCGCTTCAAGAACCGTAAGTGGAAGTCCTTCCGAAAGAGAGGATAGAACCAGCACCTTGAACAGATGGTAGTATTGTTCAACTTCTTTTATAAATCCTGTAAACAAGACCCTTCCCCCAAGTCCCTGTCGTGCGACAAGACCTTCCAGGTACGCCCTTTCCGGCCCGGAGCCTATTATCAGAAAACGCGCTTCCGGGTGCCGCTCAAGGACAAGGGCGGCCGCCTCAATAAAATACTGGTGTCCCTTTACCCGGTGGAGCCTCCCAACGGTTGCCACCAGCGGAGTGTCCTCAGTCAAGCCCAAACGTTCATACAACGCCGCCGCCGCCCGTCCCGAAACCTCCCGGTCCATCCCGTTATGAACCACCGAAATCTTTCTACGGGCCACACCTTCTTCAACCAATGCGGTTGCCAGATAATTTGAAACCGCAATAAAGTGTGTGGTTAGCCCCTTGGTCAGACGTTCGCACAATATATTGAGCACCCGGCTCAGGGGATGCGGGTAGTCCTTAAGCATTAAGCTGTGAACGGTGGTAACTACCGGCAGGCCGGTTCCCAGCGCCGCCAAACGCCCCAATAGGTTGGCCCGTACGCCGTGTGTATGCACAAGATCGTAGTTGTTTATCCTCAAAAGGTGCCGCAAACGGAAAATAACCCCGAGGTTAAGCTTGTTACCCATCGGTAAGACCGCCACCCGCATCCCCGCCTCCTCGGCAAGAGGGGCAAACGGGGCCTTAAAAAGAGCAGCCGCTTCCAAAACCGCATTCCCTGGGTTCATTGAGCGGAAAAGGGTCAGAATGTGACGTTCCGCACCGCCGAATTCACCGCCCCCGATAACATGGAGCACCTTTATGCGCCGCAATACTTCCCGCCTCCTGGGAGACCATGTAAAACCGCGCCTCATCCAAAAGAAGTGAAACATTTTCATGGAATCAGCAATGGCAAACTACCCTGACTTTCTCACTTCTCAATGGCCTCCGGGCTCTTTTCTAACTTTTAATTTAATGAGGTCCGTCCTTTTCAATACCCTTCTGGCATCAATAACCCTATAGCTTTAAACCTTCACAAACCTTATAATATCACTGAACAAATTAAAGCTGGAGGTTTTATTTCTGCCAGGACTGACAGAAACAAGCAGTACAAGTTGTTTCGGCCGTTCGCTTACAGCCGTCTACCGGGTATTTACGCGCCGCTTTTTTCCCCGGCTGACTGAACTAAGTGCAGGCAGCCTTTTAAACAAATTTATCCACTTAATCCGGCGTGCCTGGATTTACTGCGCTCTCTGCAATTGGCTCTGTAGAAAACCTTTCTGGCTGAAAGACCGCTCCGCCCTAGTTCAAAAGGTTACGGGGGTGTTCCCGACACCGAAACCACTGCGAAATGAACTCCGTATTGACCCCTTCGGCTCAAGTCATTTGCTTCGCACCTTGACCGGCGGCGCCTGGCTGCTTTTGCTGCCGCTCAGCGCTTATCCCCTGATAGATTACGTCCTTCGCCTGGGGAAAACCCCCGGGGGCCTTGCAGGCACCTGGGACGATTTGCTCCTTCTCGGCGGTCTTGTCCTGGTCGCCGCCCGCATCGCTTACCGCGGACTGGATGCCTACCGGAAGACTGACCTTCATCTGCCGCTTTTAGTCTATTTCGGGGTCTTCCTTTTTTTGCTTTTGGTGCGCTCGCCGGAAACCTCCGTCGGTATTGAAGGTTTGCGGGTCTACCTGGAATATGCCCTTTGGTTCTTCGTGGGTCTCAACCTTCCGGACAACCCACGACAGGTCAAAACGTTAATGGCCTTTTTTATCTTCTTTTGCACGGTTGCGGCCGTCCACGGAATCGGCCAGTACATCGCCGGTGTTCCGGTCCCCGCAAGCTGGGTGGATCAGGCGGAAGCGGGGGTTCGCTGCCGCGCCTTCTCCGTCGTCGGAAGTCCGAACGTCTTGGGCAGCTTGATGGCGTTGGCAATCCCCGTGGGCATCGCGGGGTGTTTTTCCGCGGCCGCTATTCGTCCGCGTGCCGCCTACGCCCTTGCCACGGTACTAATGGCGATTTGTCTGTTTCTAACGTTTTCCCGCGGCGCCTGGTTTGCCGCCTTTGTCGGACTAATCATCTTCAGCCTTATGCGCAGTCCCCGCCTGCTTCTGGCTGTGGCCGTCATAAGCATCGGCGCGCCGATCGTTTCGCCGGGCGTCGCCGGCCGGATCCTCTACCTTTTTTCCTCTGGTTATGCAGCGTCCAGCCAACGCGACGGTAGGATTTCCCGTTGGCAGGCGGCCTTTGAAAAAGTACACCAGCATCCCTTTGTCGGCGAAGGGTTCGGGCGCTTCGGCGGCGCCGTAGCCACCCGCGCCATTCCCGGCAATTTTTACGTGGACAACTTCTATCTTAAAACGGCTGCCGAAAGCGGGCTTATCGGCCTGGCAACGCTTGCTTTCATCGTCGTTTCCGTCTGGCGCGCCGGTTACCGGGCGTTTTCCGCGCTGTCACGCCCCGTTGAGAAAACCCTTGCGGCTGCGCTCTTGAGCGGTCTCTCCGCCGTATTGATGCATAACCTCGTGGAGAATATTTTTGAAACCCCGCTCATGAGCACTCTCTTCTGGTTATTCATTGGCCTTCTGTTGTGTCTCCCGCGGATCGAAGCCGGTCCCCCGCCCGAGTAGCCCCCTAGAATGCCCGCTGCGAAACGGCGCCTGTCTGTTTAAGAAGTCGAATGCAGGATGTCGGAAGTCAGAGTCCTTAAAGGAATTCGCTGTTGCGAATTCCTATCTTAAATTTGGAAGGAGGGCTGCAACCAGATCGGCGTTTTCCTCGGCTCGCGCCTTCAGTTTCATCATCCGTTCATTAAGCATTTTTCTTGCCGGCTCCTTGTTTAACAGCAGCCCGCCGGCAACACGCATCAAGGCCTCCGCTGTAACTTCACCCACCGCGACCGCCGGCATCCCGACCTGTTCCATAAAGCGCGTCACCTTCGGGTCATAACTCAAACCGACCGAAGGAACGCCGAACAGCGCCGCAAAGATCAGAAAGTGCAGACGCATTCCCACGCAAAAGTCCAGATGGGTCATAACCGCCATCAAGTCCCGGAAGCCTTTAATATTGTCCATGATTATGGCAGGGTGCCGCATCTTTTCCCTCGCCGTGTTGAGAACGGAAACGTCGCTTGGCTGAAGAGGAACGAATACCACCTTCCACCCTTCGGCGGCAAGACTGTCCGCCAGATGTGCCGCGCTTTCCAAGGACTCTCCCAGGTCCGGCCACCGGCGGAGGGAAATCCCGATTACAGGAGGCCTCTGCCCTACCACGCCTTCCGGCTCTCTCTGATCGGGTGGCGCGCCCTCGTTCACGCCGTACACCCCGGCGGCATCAAGGAGTGCCCGGCCTCGTTCCGAATCCCCGAGTTCCGTCCCCAGGCCGAATACCGGATCCGCCATAACGTGGGCCGGCCTGGAGACCCCCAGCGCCGCAAGCTCCTTGAGTGAACGTTCGTCACGCAAGGTGATGACGTTCGCCAGCCTTAACACCCACCCGACCAGGCAGCGGCTGGCCCGGTGGTTAAGGGGGCCTATCCCCTGGCCGTATACACAAATCTTTATTCCGAGCATCCTGGCAAGCAACACTATGGCGGCGTAATAAAAGACGCTCCTGACACTGGTCACGTCCTGGAAAAGGTTGCCGCCGCCGCTTAAAAGCAGGTCGGCGTCTTTCATCTCACGGATGATAAGACGAACATCCCGGCGCGGCACCGCCTGCACCCCAAATTCCCTGGCAGTGTCCCGCGGCCGTTGGGACAGCACCGCCACCCTCAGGTCCGGTATCCGCCTCCTAAGCAGGGTAATAATGGCGAAAAGCATCGCCTCATCCCCGCAATTACCAAAGCCGTAGTACCCCGAAATGACCACTTTGGCCAACGCTCTACTCCTTATGTAACTATTCAGGTGCTCCCGAGGGGCGCGGCAATAAGCGGCGCATAACTTCGTCAGGCTCGCCGGCACTTTAGAGGTGGGATGTGGAAGGCTGGAGGTGCGATGCTTGTGGGAATTCGCCTATGAGCGAATTCCTGAATCTGACTTCCCATTTCCCACGTCTAACTTCCCAATTGGCTGCGCCTTCCTCGTTCTACTTGCTTCTCGCCGTCCCGCACTCAACCCCATTGTTAACACTTCTTTATAAGCACTCCATTTTTCTATCTATTCAGACTGTAGCTTAATCTCTTGGTTGAGTGCTGGATAAGTGTTATAGGTGACGGCTGAATAGTTACCTCTTTATTGCGTTCCGTCACGCTTCTCGAAGCCCTCGTTTCCGGCCATGCCTGGCCTGGTGCGCAGTACCAGCAGCGCAAAACGGGGAAGGACCAGCATCCGTCGCCAGCGACGCGGTTCCCGGACCAGCCTTCCCAGCCATTCCAGCCCCAGACGCCGCATCCAGACAGGCGCCCTCCGCGCCCGGCCGCTTAACACGTCAAAACTGCCTCCCACACCCATGGCCAGCGGAACGTCCAGCGCCTGGAGGTTTGTATGAATCCACCGTTCCTGTTTCGGCGCGCCCGTCCCCACAAAAAGGATCTCCGGGTGGGCCGCCTTAATTCTTTGGAGCGGCTCATGTTCATCCGCCGCGCTAAAGTACCCATGATAGGCGCCGGCAACCTGAAGCCCTTTTATTTCCTTGTTGAGACGCGCAGCCGCCTCCTCGGCCACGCCCGGCTTCCCGCCGAGAAGAAAAACCCGCCATCCGGCCTTGGCCGCCTTACGGCAGATTTCCAACATTAAATCGATACCGGTTACCCGTTCCGGGAGACTGAACCCGTGCACCCGCGCGGCCCAGACGATACCGACCCCGTCGGCGGTAACCAGCGCCGCGTTCCGGACTATTTCCAAAAGGTCTTTTTCCTTCCGGGCGCGGAAAAGATACTCGGGGTTCAGGGTAACAATCTGGTGCGGTCCGCCACGGGCTATAAGTTCCGCTGCCCGCGCTGCCGCGCCTTCTATTGTTACCGCATCGATTTCTACTCCTAACAAGTTTATCCGCTTCATCATTTTCTATTTTGACAAAAAAACCGGCTTTCCTTTCTCCGCCGGCCCAAGTTCTTTTATCAGGATCGCCGCTCAGCTTAGAAAAAACCGTCCGACTCCTCCGCAACCGCTTGGCAGACCTCGGGTTCTAAGGTTTAACGCATATTCCTCCCGTCTCTACCGAAGCACCTTCGGCGATTATAAACGTAAAATGTCTTGTATCTCAACACAATCCCCGGTGAGACTGCTGCAAAACTGCGCCTAGCAATTGGGAAGTGCGAGGTAGGAAGTTAGAGGTGAGAGAACTTGAAGAATTCGCTTCGCGAATTCCATGTCTTACAACCAACATCTCGCATCCCACCTCTCATTTCGTGGTCCCTGGGACCTTTACTAAGTTTGACTGCCGAAAGACGTTAGGTTATTTTTCTACCGATTAAGTTCGTTTTGCAACGCTCCCGGGGCTTTCATCCCCCGCGAGGCCTTGAAGATTTCCTCCTGCCTGCGATGCTCGGCCTCAACCCTTTTTTTAGTCAACCACGACGCGAGCGGCAACGCTATTAGTATAAGCACGGTGGCCACCAAAAAAATATCTCCTACCGCCAAAACCTGGGCCTGTTTCATTACCACTCCGTTCAGCAGTCCGGGAGTCGCCGATTTAGCAGCAGCCGATCCTACAAGTGCGGCCACTTTGGACTCTATCTCGCTGTAGTTAAAATACCCAAGCGGCGTCAATACACTCACGTTTTCCGTAAGACGTTCCGCATGGAAAGCCATACGGTTGACTAAAACGTAAGTCACCAGCGAGACGCCGAAAGAGGCTGACACCTGCCGGATTACGCTCATCATTGCCGAAGCCTGCCCCGTTTTGGGCCGCGGAATGGTGTTCATCCCGGCGGTCATCAGCGGCATCATCGCAAGTCCTAAACCGGCACTCCTTATGCAGAGAAGAAGCTGAAGGTGGTGTACCGGCATATCGGCGGTTATATGTCTTAAATGGTAAGTGACTAAGCCTATTATCACCAATCCCAACACACTTGGAAACGCAGCTCCCATCTTGTCGAAGAGTTTTCCCGCCACCGGCATGAATACACCTGTAATCAGCGCAGCAGGCATAAGGATGAGCCCGGTCTGCATCGGCGAATACCCCTGAACATTTTGCGTGAAAATGGGAATCACAAAAACCCCGGTAAACAAAGCGATAAACACCAGACTCGATCCGATTGAGGCCAGGACGTAGGTTTTGTTCTTCAAAAGTCTAACGTCCAAGACCGGCTGCGGCGTTTGTAACTCCCAAAAGAAAAAAAGCAACAACCCAAACAAAGAGAAAACCAGGAGCGTAACCGTACTTTGGGCCGTCCAACCCCACTCTTGTCCTTTACTCAAGGCGAGAAGAAGTGCAAAGCAGGAACCGCTTATTAGCCCTAGTCCTACGAAATCCAACTTCAGCCTTGAAAGACGCGGTGTTTCCTCTAAGAACAGCAAGCCCAAAAGAACGGTGAATACCCCCACCGGAAGGTTGATATAGAAAATCAGCCGCCACGAGAAGGTATCTACAAGATACCCGCCGAGGGTCGGACCGATAGCAGGCGCCAGGGTCATTGTCAACCCCCATACTCCCATAGCCATGCCGATCTTATCTTTAGGCCATATACGGTATAACATAGCCATGCTCAGCGGCTGCATCATGCCGCCGCCGACGGCCTGAAGCGCCCGGGCGGTGACGATGGAGGACGTGTTCCAGGAAAACCCGCAAAGCATGGATGTTACTGTAAAAAATGCGATACTGCCGAGGAAAATCGTTTTATATCCGAACCTGTCTCCCAGGTACCCAGTAGCGGGTATTACCATTCCGCCCACGAGGAGATAAACTGTTAAGACCCACTGAATTTGGTCGGTGGAAGCGTTGAAAATCGCCATCATCCGCGGCAGGGCGACGTTTACAATGCTCCCGTCCAGCACCGCCATAAAGGTGCTCAGAATAAGGACAAAGAGAGCGCCCCAAGGCAAATGCGCCGAATGAGCTGATTCTGTTCCAGGCTGGCGCGGCATTAATTACCCTACCCCCAACACAACAGTCGTCGGTAGTCGGCCGTCAGTCCGGATTGCCGCATAAGCCGCTGCGTTAATTTCCTTTTTCCCGACGCGCAACTTCCGACTGATGATTTACATGAAATTACTTTTATTTCTCTTAATTAACGCAACCCAAGATCGTTTTCTACCCCATTGCGGCGCCGGACCTCCCCGCCATCCCTAATCTTTCCCGGCGCTTGCGCCATTTCTCCTCCTCGTGCCGCGGTGACCGCCGCAAGAACAGCAGCCATTAGGAAGGCCGGTACCAAAGCAACCGGCAGCAATATCAGTCCCGTCTGCATAGGGGAGTAAATTTGTATCGTCGGGGTAAACACGGCGGAGGTGTTAAAGACCGCCATCAACCGTGGAATGGCTACGTTTACCGCGCTGGCCTGGAGAATGACCATAAAACCCCCGAAAACCAGAACGCTTAAAGACAGCCAAGGGATGTGATCGTCTTCGTGATGTCTCATTCCCGCTAACCCCGGAGATGGATGCGTACTGCGGCACTCTGATTAAGCCTCAGCGGAACGTCCCCCGGGTCTTCGATGAGCACCTTCACGGGCACCCGCTGGATTACCTTTACAAAACTTCCGCTGGTGCTTCGCGTCGGTAAAAGCGAATAAGTAGAAGCCATCGCTTCCTGGATTTCAGAAACACGCCCGTTAAATACCCGTGAGGGAATGCCGTCGACCGTAAAGGTTACCTTCTCGCCGAGTCTGACACGGTTAATTTTCCCTTCCTCCACATTCACTGTGAGGAAGACGTTCCGCATATCCGCCAGCATTATAACCGGTTGACTGGGTGCTATAACCTCGCCCGGGCGGTTCAGGACCTTCAGCACCACCCCCGTCACCGGCGCTTTTACCAGGGTAAGATCAACATTACCACCGGGGGGCAGGGAGGCGTCATCAACCCGTGCCAGAACCTCTCCGGCTTCCACCGTACACCCCTCGGAGGTGCGCACCTCCAGAAGCCTTCCCCCCAGTTGGGGTCCGGCTTTATAAATGATCCCGTCGATATAAGCGTCTTCGGTTTTGATATAACGGGAATTATTATACCAATAATAGAAGGTTACTGCGGCCAGACTGGCAATCATCACAACCAGAACCGCTAAAACAACCCTTTTGGACGCGGCCACAAATTTTCCCCCCGTTTTAGTTCATTCATACTCATTACTGAAACTCATCGGAATCAGACATTTTCGCCCGGTCGAGCCAAAGGTTACGCGGTCATAAAAGCAGCTGCTTCACAATTCTCCAGGTAATCCCGGCGCCGGAGGTAGTCCCGCTATGTTTTTGGGACCAACCGCAAACGAGGGTCCATAGAGAAAACTTCTTTGCCGTAACTTCGGTCCACAAATAGGAATCGACATACGGCGGCCTCCCGTTTAATCTTGTTTTATCACCGATACCCCGGTGCCGTCGTCCAGCCTTTCCTGCCCTAAAATCACCACCTGCTCGCCGTTTGACAGACCTTTTATCACAACGATATTTCGTCCGTCGGATTCACCGGTATCAACCCTTCGCAGGACGGCTTTATTCCCGCGCACGACAAAGACCGCCGTGGTGTTGTTACGTATGACCACCGCGTTACGCGGCACAAGCACCGCCGCAGCCGAAACACCCAGGTCGGTCTCGGCAAACATGCCGGGTTTAAGCAGATGCCCGGGGTTGGAAACCTTTACTTTTACCATATAGGTCTTGGTCTTTGGGTCCGCTGCCGGGCTTATGGCGCTGATTTCTCCCGTAAAAGGCTCATCCCTGACCGCGCCGACAAACACCTTCACTTCCTGACCGGCTTTCAGCTTGTTCACCTGCTGCTCCGACGCCCCGCACTCCAGCGTCAGCTCGTTGATGTTGACGATTGTAAGCGCCGGCGTCGCCATAGAAGACAGCTCGCCCGGGTCTATGTTCCGGGCGGATACAACGCCGCTGATCGGAGCCTTCAGCACCGCGTTGGCGGCGTTTATCTCGGCCGTGGCCAGAAGCGCCTGACTGGCGCTTAGCTGAGCGGGCTTAAGATGCTCTTTATCGTCGACCGCCTGCTTGTATGCAGTTTCCGCCTGACTCAGACCGGCCTTGGCATTGACATTAGGCTGCTCGTACCGTGTTTCAAAATCAGCCTGCGAGATCGCCTCCTGCTCAAGAAGGAGTTTGCCCCGTTGGTAGGTGGCCTCGCTCAGCCGATAGTTTTCTTGCGCCTGTTCCTGCGCCGCCTTGGCCTTTTCTACACCGAGCCGGGCCTGCTCAATACCCGCTTCGGCCAGCCTTAATCCTGCTTCCGCCGAACGTACCGCCGCTTCCAGCTCCGGCGCATCCAGTGTCAGCACCACCTGTCCGGCCTTGACTTCCTGGCCGACCTCAACCGGGACTGTTCCCACCCTGCCGGGTATCTTCGGGCTCAGGTTTACCTCTTCCGCAGCCATCACCCTGCCGGTCAAGATGTCCCCGCGGTTCAGCCGGCCCAGCGCGGCTTTGGCTATGGTTACAGGAACCACTTGTCCCACTGATTTTCCGCCCTTCGCCGCACGGCTGGCGCATCCCGTCACGGCCGGTACGAGCACAATACATAAAAGTAATACCCACAGCGCCGCCACCGGCAACCGGCGGTCGCTCCGCCATTTCCACAGTCCCATAGCCGTCTCCCTTTCCTACTCCCTCTAAAATAAGCGTTCTTTCGCAGAGCGCGGTGATAAGCTGCGTATAGCTAATCCGGAAGTGAGAGACAAGATGTTAGAGGTTAGAATTCTTGAAGGAATTCGCTCACGAATTCCTTCTATTTTTCCGACTTCCAACCTCCAACCTCTAATACTGTACGCTCCGGCCTGTCCCTTCCAGGCTTTCGCGCTCTACTTGCTTCTCTCCGCGCTCCACATTCCGCTACGTTCGTAAACTGCCATTTTACCATTTTCATTCTTCAGATGGAGCCGCCCCCGACCGCATGGTGAACTCTTCTTCCTGAAGTTTTGTCAACACCGCTTCCATAATTCGGTCCAACGCCTTTATATCCTCCGCCGTCAACCCGGTAAAATAGCGCAAAAACATATCCTTCCGAGCAGTCTGCGCCTGTGCCAGCACCTCCCCCCCTTCCCGGGTAAGCTCCATCCGGACTACCCGGCGGTCTCGCTCATCACGGCGGCGTTCAATCCAATTCGAACTCACCAGCTTGTTTGCCAGCACCGTCACCGCGGCTAGTGTCACCCCGAGTTCCGCGGCAACCTCCGATACCGTAGACCGGCCTTTTTCTCCAAGGATCCGTAAAAAATAATACGGGCCTCCGCCTACCGCTGCAAAAAGAGGAAGTTCTTCGTGGCGGCCTTGCCCGGTGGATTCTTCCCCGTGTCCGGCCCCTTCAACCACTGTTTTTTTCAGACGGGCGGAAAAGAGCCTCATCACTTCTTCTACCTTTGCCAGGCAAGACTCCACCTCATTCATACATACTTAAACCTCCAAATAGTTTAATTGATTAATTATTTTATAAGAATACTTCCCTGCGGGACCTCAGTCAAGTAAATTTTTACTGCTTATAAAAGCTCTGGAGGGAGTGAATGCTCCCTCCTTACATATACGTCCCGAAAAGTCAAGAAAAACCGTAAGTAATTATTCAGGCACCACGTTGGGCGTGTCGATAGGCTGAATAGTAACAACCGGCAAGACATGGTTCAGACCTCTGACATCCTGCATCTTACATCCGTTTTCGACCTCCGGGGCCTTTTTAAGATTGAGTTCCGAAAACCGTTGGGTTGTCTTTTTTCTGAAAATTAGTTTTGTAACATTCTCCGAGGCTTCCGTCTCCTTTCAGGCTCTGAGAAAAATCGACGGATTTCGGTCATCTCCGGGTTTTTCACACCCGAGCCGGTAACCCGGCTGTCCCCGCACAAATACAAACGGTACCTCCGGAAGCTGTCCGCAACCGAAGATACCGCCGACAATGTTATACGTTATAAAGCTTAGCCCTAAGTGTTACCGTATACAAGAATCAAGAAGCATCCCGAGGAAAAGCAGGAAAAGGTACGGGCTCGAAAACTTGAAAAGCCGCCAGGCGTTTACCGGGGCAGGCCGCCTGCAGATATAACCGCTTAAAACGACCGCCACGGCGCCCAAAGGCAATGCGGTGGCCCAGTAAATAACACCCCAGTTGCCGACATAACCTATCCACAGCGACAGTGCCACCATCAACAGCACAGTCAAGGCAAGACAGTGCAAGGCTTTCTTAATATTTGTCACCACCGGAAGCATGGGCACCTGAACCCGGGCGTATTCCTCGCGGTAAAAAATCGCCAGGCTCCAGATGTGATTAGGGATCCACAGGACCACCAGACCCGCTATCAGAACAGGTAAAAGGTCGATCCTCCCCGTTACGGCCGTCCAGCCGAAGAGCGCCGGCAAGCCTCCGGAAAAGCCTCCGAGGATTATGTTCCAGGCACTCCTGCGTTTAAGCCACAGGCTGTAAATCCCCACATATCCCAGCATGCCGCCGCAAAGACAAACGCATGCCACCACGTTGAGCAACCAACCAAAAAGAAGCGCCGCGCCAAAAAGAATAAAACCCCAGTACAGCGCCCTCACCGGCGGGTTAATGCGCCCTGAAGGGATGGGGCGGTGGCAAGTCCGTCCCATCGCCGCGTCCAGGTCCCGGTCAACGTAACAGCTTACGGCGTTCGCCCCGGCGCACGCCAGGGTTACCGCCAACAGCGCCACCGCAGCCTGTTCCCAGGAAAACGCGGTCGTTTTCGCCGCCGCCACCATCGGCGCCACTGCTGTAAAAACCAAAAGCACCACCGAACGGGGCTTGGTCAATTCTATAAAAGCCTTAAAGATTTCCCAACGGCTAAGCGCCCGTTGTTCGGTTAAACACACCGTTCCTTCCGGCATGACCCCTCACCCTTCCTCCGTTACATTCTCTATCTAGAGTCACTGTCTTAAGATTTCGCATGGCTCCGGACGCTTATAATTATGTTCCGCTGTTCAATGCCTCTTCTTTACATACCGCCTTATTCACGCTCTCCGTATTACGGGCGCGACACGCACAGCCGGGTTCTTCTTGCGATTCATCCCCCGCCTGTGTTACAGAAGGAAGGAGAGCCCCCGCGATACAAGAAGAACCCCGGGCCGGTCCGCAACCGGCCAGCCACAACTTTAACCGCCCGCCGAAAAGCTGCCCGAAAAAGTAAGTGCCTAAGAGAATAGGGTACGAAAACCAAACAAACCCGATGCCGGAATGCACCCTGAGCATCACAATCGCGGGTATCGGCAAGTGAATCGCAAGAAACCAGCAGGTAGACCGTCGCGGTACATTTGCCCGCCAGTAACCAAAAGGGATGTTTATAAAAAAGACCGCCGCCGCGACAACGTCAAGGTGCACTGGCCATCCTCCTTATGGTTTAAATTATAACCAGCGAATGGAACGTTCGCAATAGTTAAGCCGAGCCCAAATACGAAAAAGCCGTGCCGACCTTGAACGCACGGCTTCCTCTTATTCCGAATGCCGGAGGATATTACTCTGTCTAAGATTTAACTCGGACGTAATCCGCCATAAGTTACTTTCTACATGGCAAGGATACCATCAGGTGATGTAAAAAGCTGGAGCACCTGTGCCTCCTCCCCGTTGGCGGCGTCGATGTATATAAGGAAGGTGTTCGCTCCCAAGGTGCTCTTGAATTCGTAGGTGAGCTTTTCATTTCCGCCGTCTGTAGGAATTACCGCCAGCCGCGAGTTTTCAACCTTCAGGTTCGGACTCAAAAAAGCGCGGGCCTGCTCCATGCTTATTTTAGGCTGAAGGGCTCCCCTGGCATGATGGGCCATAAGATAGCCGGAGGCCTCCATGCCGGTCACCCGCCCGTTGTCCAGAGCCACCGACACCTTTACCAGATCCGGATAAATAACAGTCCCCTGCTCTTCGCCCGCAAACGTGAAAGTGGCGATTCCGTTTTGCCTTATCCCGTACGTAAGGCGCATTTTCCCCAGACCGATTTTCGTCAGGTAGCCTTCGGCACGTCTTTGCGCCTCGGCTATGCCGACTTTCGGGGCGCCAATCTTTCTCCCTGTTACCAGCATCACCGGGTGCCCGCCTTTTTTACTTATCAGGAATGTCGCCCTATCAACCGCTTCGGCTCTGCGCCCGCTGACCTGAACCTGGAAAGACTGTATCCGCCCGCGTACCAGCCCCGTAACCTTTGCGGTGTACGTCGTACCTGGAGACCGGTCGATCCAAGCCAGCGCCCGGTCACGCGCGGTCGCGGCCGAAATCACCGGCCCGGTCAATCCCAGGGGGTTCCTGCGTTCCATGTGATCGGAAAAAGGCCCGTCGTAAACCAGCGTCGGGTAGGTCTGCATCTCCCTGTTCATCGCCCGGAAATCAGCGTGCTGGGGCGGACCCATCTCCCCCTTGCTTCCGGATGCCATTGCCCGCGGGATTTCCCAGAAGTCCGCCCCCCCTTTTGCAACACGCGCCTCTACCTGATGGAGTTCGCGGTTTAAAATTGTGGCCTGGTTATAAAGGCTTTTTACCCTTTGCCATTCTTCCTTGGTCACCGGCGCCCCGGTACCCGCGCGCCGGACAAGGGTGTTCGCGTAATCCCCCACCTGGGAAAGAAATTTTGCCGTGCGTCCCGTGAGCTGTGGCGACACGGGGATTTGTCCTAGATCCTCCTGGGCCATCATCGACTGCTGCCAGACCGAGGCAAAGATGGCGCTCGACTGTTCGCGCCCATTGACAACCAACCCTTTTCCCAGGAGAACTTCAACGTTCTGAGTTTTTGTAAGCAAATCATAGAAAGCGCGCTGATAGCGGTTGTTTAAACTTACCTCCATGCTCCGACGCGCTGTATACTGGTTATAGCCCCAGGCCGCAAAAGCGACGGCGATCAATCCTGTAAAGAAAAGCGAAAGGGCACCGAAGCGCATTCTTTTTACCTCCATTCTTTAGGAGGCCGCTGCAAAACTACGCCTGGCTGTTTCAGAAGTCGGATGCAGGGTGCAGGATGTCAGAAGTCAGATATCCCATAAAGCGTGAGATTCTTGGCTAACTCCCATAACCTTTTCAAACATCCGACTTCTTGCTTCCGACCTCTGTTTCCGCCATGCTTGTTTTTCCCGACCTCCGGGAACTTCTTCTAATTTTGATAACCGAAAGCTCATAGGTTATTTTCTACTGATTTATTTGTTTTACGCCACTCTCTTTGGATTACCTTATAAAGCAAAAACATGGTTGCCGATCTGCGAGATTATCTGGCGGGACCAGATCCACGCGCTTACAGGCTTGGCGGGATTCCAAAAAAACAGCGCCCCGCCTGACGGGTCCCAACCCGATACCGCCGATTCCGCCGCCCGGACGGCCTCTGTTGAAAGCTCCCGCCACACCTGGCCGTTTTCAACAGACTCAAACTCTCCGGGTTGAAAAATTACCCCGGCGATGGTGTGGGGGAAAGAAGCGTTCTGCGTCCTATTGAGGATGACCGCCCCTACCGCGACCTTCCCCTCAAAAGGTTCGTCCGCCGCCTCCCCCATTATCAATCTGGCAAGGAGCGTCACCGAATCGCGGTCCGAGACAGCGCCGCGGGAAACGGCAGGCGCTTCCTGTGCGGCGGCGGTCTGGATCCCCAAAGCCTCCCGTGTCTCCGGGCCTACCAACCCGTCCACGGCAATGCCGTTTTTCCACTGGAAGGTACGTACGGCATCAGCGGTTGCGTTTCCAAACACCCCGTCAACAGGCCCGTCGTAGTACCCCCAGGAAGCCAGACGTTGCTGTACCTGCGCGACTTCACCCCCGCTGACACCCCAGTGTAGGAGAAGATTCTGGGCTCGGGCGCTTAAGCCGAAGGAAAGGAGAATAAGCAAAACTAAGGTTACCAGAATGAATCGTACCACCCGCAGTGAGGTCATTTTGCACAAACCTCCTAGTAAATCACTTTATTAATGAAGGATACGCGTGAATTTATAAGCCTTATCAAAGTCAAGCTTTTTATCGCCTCCCCGTGGTTAACAAGTTTAATAACATCAGTGGCTGTTAATACCCAACATTGCAGCCATCGATACCAAGAACGGCACCGGCATCTATGTAATTACCGTAATTACTGTAATTACCATTACGTACACTTCATAAAAAGGTTGGAATAATGAGGGTTCGCACCTATTCATCACGAGAAATAATCTCTTCAAGGCTTAGTTTTACCGATTACGGGAGGAATATATAAAGTCGGTTAAAAAAATAAAAGGGCTTTCGCCCGTGGGGTTTAAAGACATGAAAGTCTACCGGTTTGCCGGCGTCTGTATACCTGCAATTCCACTTTCAGTCTAATAAACAATTATTATTAAAGGAATCAAAGATACCGTGAAGGATCGTAAACATCTTCAATTCATTGAAGAATGCAAAGCCATTAAGACGCGGCGGGTTACCGCGGTCAACGACCGACATCACATACCCATTCTATGAAGTCGGCATTGCCGCCGATAACAGGCACAACAATAATCGCCGGTACCGAATAACTATGTTGACCAAGTACGGCCTTTGTTACCGCCTCGACTTTTTCTTCTGCGGTTTTGGCCACCATTACGACCTCTTCTGCCTGTTCAAGATTTCCTTCCCAGAGAAAGAACGATTCTATGCCGGGGAAAATGTTAACGCAGGCCGCGAGACGCTCAAGTACCAACAGCTTACCGATACGCCGGGCTTCATCAAGATCCTTGAAGGTTATGTACACAAGCACCATTTTCAAATTATCCCGCCTTCATACTTTTCTCAAACGGGAGACCCCCCACAAATCCCAACCGGTGATTTCACGGATGTATCCCGACTGACCCTTTGTTGACACTCCTATATGCCAGAGCTTTTGCCACTAAGGACGGGGCCCACTGCGGAACGGCAAGGGCGTGAAAGTGACAGTACGATGCCAGGGTGTTTTTATAAACAATCCCGTCGGCCATACCGTTCACACCGTAGCCTCTCTGCACCGAAAAACCGAAGGTTACCGTCTCAGGAAGGTTGGCCACCGCGGAATGATGAAACTCGTGCCCGCGAAGCTCTTGTCCTTCCTGGAAGTAAGGGTTGTTCGCCAAGGACCGCAAACGCATATATCCGTGACCCCGCGGCTCGGTACCCATTATCACGTCAAAGGGAAAAGCATCGACCATCATGCTCCTCTTCCCGTTATAAGTAAGGCTCCGCGACAGATACATCAGGCCCCCGCATTCAGCATAAACCGGTAATCCGTTCTCTATCCCCTTCTTAATCGCCCGGCGTAAGGAAACGTTTGACTCCAGCCCTTCGGCGAAAACCTCCGGGAACCCGCCTCCGATATAGAGGGCGTCCACCGCGGGAAGACGTTCGTGTAAGGCGTCGATCAGGACAAGACTTGCACCAGCGTCTTCCAGCGCCTCAAGGTTTTCAGGGTAATAAAAGCTAAAAGCGCGGTCGCGAAGAACTCCCACGCGCACCTGTCCCTTTTGAACAGAACCGCCGGAGGGAGCCGTCACCGGAAATGCCGGGGCGGCCTCGGCAATTCGCAATACCTCCTGAATGTCAATGTACTTTTCGGCGCCGACACGCGCCTCTTCAACCGCTTCAAAAAGCTTTTCGTCTTCACCGACCGGCACCAACCCGAGATGGCGGTCCGGGATTTCCCACGCCTTGTTCTTCGGCAGTGCGCCCACCACCGGCAGGCCGCAAAAGCTCTCCACGGCGGCACGCAACATCCCCTCGTGCCGGGGCCGCGCATTGATATTATTAAGAATCACGCCGCGGATGTCCACTTCCGGGTCAAAATGTTGACACCCCATTACGATAGCGGCAACGCTTCTTGTCATCCTCACCGCATTTACAACCAGGATCACCGGACTCGCCAGGGCTTTCGCAATCTCGGCGGTGCTGCCGCTGCCTGCCAGGTCCACCCCGTCGAAAAGTCCCATGGCGCCTTCGATAACGGCAACGTCCGAGCCCAAAGCCCCCTTCGCCAGGCTCGCACGCAGCGTTTCTCTGCTCATGAAAAAAGCGTCCAAGTTTCGGCAGGGACGCCCCGCCACTTTGCCGAGCCAGCCCGGGTCGATGAAATCGGGGCCTTTCTTGAACGGCTGAACGCCCAAGCCTCTCGCCGTAAATGCGGCAATGAGCCCCAGTGTTACGGTTGTTTTGCCGGAACGGCCCTGGGGAGCGGCGATAACAATCCGGGGAACGTTAAAAGACGTCTTCAAGTTTAAAACCACGCTTCCATTACTTTTCAGGCATCTGCCGTAATTATATCTGATAGCGTGACATTAAAACGAGAGCTTATCAGGCAAATTCCCAAATTAGCCCCCTAAAAATTCCTTAACCCGGGGAGGCCTCCCCGGGTTAAGGGTATCTTGCCCAGAAAATATCTCAGTTACACACAGCCTGTGGGTTTCGGCAGACCCGCGATTTTACACGCGCCCTTGGCCGGACCCGTCGGGAAAAGCTCGTAAATCTGTTTTAGCGTGAAACCGCTGTTCTTGCAAAGCATGCGGATCATCGGCGCCACGCCGGTCCGCAGGTAGTATTCACGAATGTAGCGAACAACCTTCCAGTGGTCGTCGGTCAACTCGTTGACCTCTTCCAGCGGCGCTATCCCTTTTGCAAGTTCCTCATCCCAAATGTTCGGGTCGGTGATGAACCCATCTTCGTCAACCTCAACCTGTTTCCCCGCAATGTTTATCATTGCCATGCTCGAAAACACCTCCGTAAAATAATTGGTTTATCCCCCAAAATTCCTCTCCGCAAAATGAACTACCTTTTATATAACAGGTAGGCTACCGCCCTTAAGCGTGATCCTGTCGCGTAATCACCCCCTAAATCTGCCTGTGGCCTTTGAACACTAACCCTGCTCCGACAAAGTCGATCAGCCCTTGTATCGGGGTATCCAGGTGATGGTACTCATGAAGTACCCCATAGAACTGTGCCTTGCAGATAGAGCACGGTGCACAGAGAATATCCGCTCCGGTGGCCTTAATCTGCTCGACCTTTTTCAAAGAGAACTTGCCCCGGAGTTCATACATTTCAGGGTCGTCGTATAGAACCGCGGAGCCGCCGCCGCAACAGAAGTTCTTCTCCCGGTTCGGGTACATCTCCCGAACCTCCGGCACCGAAGCGTAAAGATTAATCCGAAGATTGTCTATCAGATTGCACGCCCGGGAGTAGTTACACGGATCGTGCAGCGTGACGGATGTGCCGACCGGGGCGAGACGGTTGTTCCGCGGGTCCAGTTTCAGTTTTCCGGCTTTAATATACGCCGCCACCTCATCGTGAAGGTGAACGATAGGTACCCCCTTGTGGTAGTCGTACCCGGCTCCGGCGATGGCAAAGTCCGAAAGCGTCGGCGTGTACATCTTCCATGCGCGCCAGCCGTGTCCGCACTCGCCCATTACCACCTTCTTGATACCAAGTTCATAGACCGTCCACCACAACCGTTTCACCAGTTCCCGCTGGACTGAATGCTGATCCGTCAAGAGGCCGAAGTTACCTGCTTCCGTCATATGCGAAGAAATAGTCCAGTTAGCCCCCACATATTCAAAGAACTGGGCGGCACCTTTCAGAGTCTCCGGGTTGAGCAGATAATCCGCCGAAGACGGTACGTAAAGGATGTCCGAATTCGGCTTATCAACCGGGAACTCGATCCTGAAGCCGCGTTCCTCTTCAATTTCGTCGGAAAGGAAGTCGTGCGTTTCTATCTCGCCCTGCTTGGTCATGGCGCCCTGGTTGCCGCGCTCAAAAACCGCTGCGGACGCCGCACCCTGCAGATCGGGAACCATCCCGATACCCCACAGGATCTCACGTCCGGCCATGGTGACTTCACAGGTGTCTATGCCGAACGGGCATACATGACCGCACCTGCGGCACTCAGTACACTGGTAGTAGTAGCTGAACCATTCCTCGAGGGTACCCATGGAAATGTCTTCCGCGCCGACCAGGCTGCCGAAAAGTTTCCCCTGAACGGTAAAGTACCGCTTGTATACCTTCCGCATCAGGTCCGCCCGTCCGGTCGGGATGTTATTGGGGTCCTTGGTGCCGAGGTAGGCATGGCATTCGTTCGCGCACACGCCGCACTTCACACAGGACTCCATAGCCATTACAAACGATCGCCGGTCCTTCCGGTAATGGTCGAGCCACTTAATCGCCTCTGCCGGTTTTTGGGCGTCAGGAACATCACGGACATGTATCCGCTTAAGAACCCGATCGGTAGCCCGGGCAGGCTGGCTTAATTCTTTGCCTTTAACTATTTTTTTAGGCACCTTATCTCACCTCCCTCCTATAGCTTCAACGTCGCACCAGGAAGGCCCACGGGCGGTTCCTGGAACGGGCGGTTCATAATCCAGCGGGACCAGAGTATCCCGAATGGGTGCATCAACTTCGAGAAGGGGAAGATGATAAGCATGATCTGCACCGCCAGGAAATGAATAAAGAAATAAACATTAAGCTGCCCTGTCTCTTCCACCACCGGCATCGGCCCCGGGTGGAAGGTAAAAAGACCAACCATATAATCCTGGGCCGCTTGGTACTCTACCGCTACAGCATGTACGAGCCGCATATAATCGCCGACACCTACGATAACAAGGAGCAGCAAGAGATGCAGGTAGTCGCTCGGCATGGAAATAACCCGTACCTTTTCGATTGCGAAACGCCGGTACAGCAGGTAAAGCAACATGACGAAAAAGATGATGCCGAACATTGTTCCCAGGAAGTTGGATGCATTATGGCTTTGCGTTTCTGTGACTATCCATGGAAGCAGCATATGGAACTGGTTCCCGAGGGTAGCGATACCCAGTATGTGCCCTCCGCCAATAGCTGCGAGCGATACGTGCATCAGCCACGCACCGACCCACAACGGCTTGTCGAACTTGAAAATGTTCCAAAAACTAACGATCTGCCATAGGATCCAGGCAACAGCCGCTCCCCAGGAAGAAGGAAAAGGCGAAAGCGTGATATTATGCACGATTCGACCGATCATCCAGCGCCAGATTCGCCAAGTAATCCCCCCTAAAAGGATCGCCACCGCGAAATAGGGGAGTATCTTCCCTACAAAAACCTCCAACCGCACGCACCTCCTTCTAAAGACTTGTCTTTCAGGTAATCAACAACTTGGGCACAAAAAAGGAGGCTAAACCTCCTCAATGGTAATCGCACCGGTTGGGCAAACCGTTACACAAGTTTCACAACCAAGACAGGCCGTCTCGTCCGTGATTATCACTTTACCTTCTTCCAAAACAAGAATTCCAGCCGGGCAAGCCTCGACGCACTCGCCGCAACCTTCGCACTTGTTTTCGTCACGTTGAACCCTGTACACAGCCCCAAAAACCTCCCGCTAAGCTTAAAGAACCCTCTTGAAAGGAGACCTTAAACACCTCCTTTTTCAGATTCGTCACCCGCGTGAACACATGCTTCCCGATCGCAGGTAAGGATGGCATTTCCGGTTCCTTATTTGGATCGCACTATAATAAAGCCCGTATTACCTTTCCTCTATCGACACCGCACCGTTAGGGCATACGGAAACGCAGGTTTCACAACCCTCGCAAGCCGTCTCGTCCGTAATCCTTACCTTCCCGTCTTCCATAACAAGTATCCCGGCGGGACAACTCTCGACGCACTCGCCACAAGCGTCACACTTGGACTCATCACGCGAAACTATAAACATTTTGAAACCTCCTCAAATTGTTTGAAAATAGAATTGTTTTAACCGGTTGACCAGGGAATTCCTACTTCTTTGCCGTGTCTCAGAAATTGCATCCGGGATTTATTTCACCGTAATAAATCAGCTTAACATCGTCGTGCGCAATATATTCTGGATGGATACAGGTCCCTTATTATCCCCGGCCGCCATATGACCCGTGCTGTCTCCCGGACTTCAGAGGAACATCAGAAAGGTGCTGCTCAGGATCGTCCACCGCTTCCTTAATCTGTTTTGGCACCAGGAATGCCAGACCCCGTCTATCACATCAATGGTATCTCTTACCGAACGCTCCCTTTCTGAAGCCCCAGAAACACGTAAAAGAAAATTCTGCTTCCCTGCCGCCGCCATCCCGTATAAAGGCCAAGCCCGGACCAGCGGCACACTTACGTAAACCCAACCTCCCGACTGACGGATACACATTAATTCTCCCGGCCGGCTTACCTTCGAAAGCGGTGATGTATTACCATTCTATTACCATAAGGCTTAAGCGTAATTCCCCACCCTTTCTTTGCCGCCCGCTGACAAACGGTGCGGCACTGAAGGATCCTGACCGCTTTTCATTTCACCCCCCCGCGTGCTTATAAAACGATGGACATTCACAAAATAGTTAGTAAAAGAAAAAAATATGCCACTGGTTATGCCGGAATCCCGCGAACGTAGATCCCGGTAACATCTCAACCAGCTAAAACCTCATAGGCTAAAACCATTACTGAAGCTAATGTTCTTATTCGAGGCGCGTCGTAATATTCCTTCTCTCAGTGTCACTTTTTTCTCTAAATACCAAATCCGTACCAGCTTGATTCACCCTTCTGACATCTGCTCCCAAGCCGTTAAGCCTTTCTTCAAAATCCTTATAACCGCGGTAAACCAGTTCCGCCCCGCTGACCTCGGTTTCGCCCTCGGCGATTAACCCGGCAACCACCAGGGCAGCCCCTGCCCTTAAATCCGTAGCCTTTACTTGAGCTCCGAAGAGTCTGGGCATTCCATCCACTATCGCAGCCCGGCCTTCCACCTTGACCCGGGCTCCCAACCGGCGGAACTCCTGCGCCACCTGAAAGCGGTTTTCATAAATATTTTCCACGATTACGCTGGTGCCGGGGGCAACGCTTAGCAGCGCCATTACCTGGGACTGCATGTCTGTGGGGAAACCCGGATACGGCATCGTTTTTATATTCGCCGGCCGCAAATCCCTCAACCGTTTCACGAAAAGAGCGTCTTCCCCTTCGACTATCTCCGCGCCTATCTCTCTCAACTTTGCCGTAAGCGGCTGGATATGTTTGGGGATAACGCCTTCTATCCTGACCTCTCCGCCGGTTGCCACAGCAGCCACCATGAAGGTCCCGGTTTCGATACGGTCCGGGATCACGGTATAATGCATCCTGCGTCCAAGCTCTTTAACTCCGTCAATGCGGATTATGTCCGTTCCGGCGCCGAAAATCCGCGCGCCGAGCCCGTTGAGAAAATTAGCAAGATCTACTACCTCCGGTTCCTTGGCCGCGTTTTCAATAAGGGTTTGTCCTTCGGCAAGACAAGCCGCCATCATGAGGTTCTCGGTAGCCCCGACACTTGGAAAATCAAGATACACCCGGGCGCCCCGCAAGCGTGTCGCCCGCGCCCAGACATAGCCTTTTTCCAAGCTTAGTTGAGCCCCCAAGGCGCTGAGCCCTTTAAAATGGAGGTCCATCGGCCGTGCGCCGATATTGCATCCTCCGGGTAAGGGTATGCGCACCTCGCCGCACCGCGCGAGAATCGGACCGAGAAGCAGGTTTGAGGCCCTCAATTTCTTGACCAGCTCGTAAGGCGCTTCCCGCACCTGAAGCGAGGGAACGCCGATCGATAGAGTATCCCCCTTTTTCCAGGAAGCCTGCACACCAAGGTAAGTGATTACCTGGAGAATGTTTTGAACATCACTGATGTTTGGAACATTGTCGAGAACGATGTTTTCCTCGGCGAGGATCACGCCGCATAATATGGCTAAAGCAGCGTTCTTCGCACCGTTTATCCGCACCCGCCCTCTTAGCGGTCTACCGCCGCGAACAACTATTTTGGGGGCCAACGAACATCCTCCGTTCAGTTCAAAATCCCACCCTGCATAGCCGGCTGCCTTGTTCCAGATGCCGCACTTATAATCTTTTTCTAACTTCCGGTTTCTCGTTTTTCAAACCGCGAGCCCGGATGCTCCCTATCCGCCCATTCCCGCCACTGAATCTCAAACTTCGAAAGATTGCAGTCCGTATTCTTGCTGACCGCCTCCGCAAACGTAGAACCTTGTCCAAGATCATTCAGCAGGTCTAACACGCCGGCGTCACCGTTATACAGGAAAATATACTGTACCATTAACAGGGACTGATAATATGCCAAGCGCTGATCGGGCAGATAATCGAACATTTCCAGGTCTTTAAAAGAATACCAGTCAGAAACACTTACCGGTGGGTCGAAGGTGAACCCGGTCAACCGTCGTTCCGTTTCTTGCGCAAGTCCTTCCGTCAACCAGCGCGGATAATTGCCTCCGGTCCGGTAGTCGACCATCAGGTGAGCCGCCTCATGTACCATCGGCCCCGTGTCGAAAAAGACCTTCCGCTCCGAATCGGCGGTTGCTTTCCCTATCCAGGAAGAAGGGCTTAAAACCCTAACGGTTCCCGCCCAGTAAACCCCCATTGTGCCTTCGTCGGCAGGCCACCCAAAAAAGCGGTTTAATTCCCCCTGCTCTTTGTAAATCACCACCGGAACCCTTCGTTTCAAACGCAGCCCGAATTCCGCCGCCACCTTAGGGAAATACTGCTCGGCCGCCGCCTGAACAAGCCTCGCCGCCCTCTCATTCCCGTTAGGATAGTAGACAACACTATAATCACCGTAGAGCCGCTTTAAACCGAAATACTGAACCGGTACCAAGACCCTATTAATCTCCCGCGCAAACTCGTTAATATGTATTCTGGCAACGGAGGGAAGCCTTAACAGGAAACACCCGGCAAGCATCACCCCTAAAACCAGTATCTTTTGCGGTCGAAGCCGGATTTCCCTTACGATTTCCAACACCAAGTCAGCCTTCTCCCCTCGTTAATTAATTATAAAAAAGGCTGACTGGTATTAATAGTGGTAATAATGAGCAATAAGGCGTTCATTAACAGTATCTCTACAACGGCATACAAACCGGCGGCATATTCTGCAACCGGACTGCCCCGTTCCGGTAACTATGGCTTTACAGCGCCTTTTTCCTGCTTGGCGGCCCATTCCGCAATTAAACCTTGGGCCTGTTCCACCTCCCGGCCGGTCTTAGCCAGGGCGATAAAGCGTTGCAGGTCTTCTACGGCACCGGCGTAATCCTTGTCGCCGTAACCACGGATAAGCCCGCGATAAAACAGCGCCATCTGGTGGTTGGGCGACTTTTGAAGAATCATTTGCACTTGCGTGGACGCACTCTTATAATCGCCCTGGATAAAATACAACTCTACCAGACTCATCCTTGCAGCGGTGTTGTCCGGCGAAATCTTTAAAATCTTCCGGTAAGTTTCCTCCGCACGTTTAGTATCCCCGCCTTCAACAAGCCGGCCGGCGATCGAAAGAAGCGTAGCCACATCCTTGTTGGCTTCGGCGCCGGCAATCTCGGAGTCGACGGAGTCGTTTCGGCTCCCTGATACCTCGGGTGCCTGTTCCTTCGGTAAAGAAGTCCATATGACGGATGACCCGACAAGGCCGGCCCCGAGGGCGACAACCAAAGCCCAGAAAACGGCCTTAATAAACCTCTTTCTGCTTCTAAATGACAGGAACAATTAAATTTTACCCCCCATGTAAGTGTTGCTAACCCCACACATCCTGCGTCTGACTCCCAAGACAGCCCCGCAATAAGTATACCATAATCGATTAATCGGTGTCGTTGGGTATAAAAATAAAAATCCGGCCTCAAGGCCGGATTTTTTTTAACATTATACACCCGTCGCTTCTAAAGGTGGTTCATCGGGTTACGCGGCGCGCCGTTGATAATAACCTCGAAATGGAGGTGCGGACCGTATGCGCGTCCCGAAGATCCCGCCTTTCCCACCATCTGTCCGCGCCCGACAACCTCACCGACGCCGACGTCTATTTCCGAAAGGTGGGCGTATCTGGTCACCACGCCGTTACCGTGGTCGATATCCACCACACGTCCATAACCGCCATACCATCCCGCCTGGATTACCGTACCACTTCCGGCGGCGTCCACAGCTTGGCCGTACCCCGCCCCGATGTCGATTCCGGTGTGCATCCTGCCCCACCGCATCCCGTAACCGGAAAGTATCGATCCCGAAACCGGCCATCCAAGGCTGGCACGTCCATCACCGCGCGAAGCCAATATGTACGTGCTTCCCCGTTGCTCGATCTGCTTTTCCGGCGCCGACAGTTGAACTGTCTTGGTAACCTCACGGCTCACTTCCACGCCGTTTTGAACCGTTACCCTGTAAGTGACTTCCTTTTTACCGGTCCGGCCCTCCTTGACCACCTTCACCTGGCCCCGGCTGAGGCTCCGGTCATACCTTATGTCTTTTGAAAAAGGAATTGTCTCGATCTTCGTGGATTCGAAGGTCTGTTCCACCGTAATAATGGGCGTTTCCCTGCGCAGTCTGACGATCTGCCCGATCGAAAGACGATCGGGATTCAGCCCCGGATTCGCGGCTATGATATCCTCCACGCTTACTTTTTGAGCCGCCGCTATGTCCCAGAGCGTATCCCCGTCTTCAACCGCATAACGCCACCGTTCCTCTATCCCTTTACGAACAGCCGCCACGGCCTCCTCGATGCCGGTAACATTACAGGCGGGTACGTTCCGGGACACCAGTTCAACGTCTTCATTGAAAACGGCTTCTCGATCCTGCTTCACGGTATATAATTTTTTTACGGTTTCCAGGAACCTATCCGCCGTCGCTTTGTCTTTAAAGAAAAACCGTTCCCGTCCGCCGATAAGCACCGCGGTCGCGTGTGTGTACAGGTGAAGCTTTCCGTTGAGTACCGCCCTGAGTTCTTCAGCCGTGAGCACCTTGCTCCGGGCCACCCGGACCCGCCGGTAGGCTACCCGCTCTTCCGACTTGACCGGCTGACCCAGTGCAACCTCTTGATCTCTTAATATCTCCTTCACAACTTTTTCTACGGTCGCCTTTTTTCCGACAACCCCCACCGGTTTTCCATCCACCGTAACGACCCACCGGCTTGAAGCCGTCAGAATTATGGTCACCGCAGCTATAACGACCCCAACGATAAGAACCTGTTCTTTAAATTCACGCACCCATAAGCCTTCTTTTTTATTAGACAACCACTTGAAGCAGTTTTTTATATCTCTACCCAAAAAATCCACCTCTCTTGCCTTGTGCGTCCCGCGCTCTCCGTCATTCGTCCCATATACCGGTCAGATGAAGAACGTTCACGTGCGAACCCGAAAAGACGTGCAATGATATTCTATCATTTTCCCAGTCGCCGGCAAGGCGGAAAATTACCTGTAATCGCTCGCATTCTTCTTATATCTTTTGATTTGCCGGCCAAACACTATCATTCGCCCAAATCAGGCAAATTTTTCAGCTTAATCCACCGTCGATCCCGCCGTTTCGGAAAGTACGTAAAGAGCGCACTCAATCCGTCTGCGTATAAGGCTGCACGCAGACGGAGACGGCTGGAATATCGTACCGTTCGCGGCGTGAGCGGCCGCGTGGCATCCGCCGCCGCAGTAAAAGCGAGCCCAGCAGGATGCGCATGGCTTGTTATAGACATGCGCACGACGAAAAGCCTCGATAATATCGGGCTTTTGTACGCCCGCCCTCAGATCCCCGATGCAGAACTCTTCCTTGCCGACAAACTGGTGGCAGGGGTAAAGCCGCCCGTCCGCCGAAACCGCCAGGTAGGAGAAACCCGCTCCGCAACCGGTGACGCGTTTTGTCAGGCAGGGCCCGCCGGCAGGATCAAGCTCGAAATGGAAAAACCTGACCTGTTTTTTCTTACGACGGAAGCCGAGATAACATTCGGCGAGCCTTTCATATTCCGCCGCCACTGCTGTCAGGTCGGCACCACCGCAGATGGAATAAGGCTCATCGGCTCCCGTCACCACCGGTTCGAGCGATATGTCTTTAAACCCCAGCCCCGCAAGGTGGCAAAAGTCGGCGGCAAAATCCGGGTTCATCCTGGTATACGTTCCCCGAAGGTAACAGTAGGAGGATCGCGGGGAAGCGGACCAGCGCCGATAAAAAGCTTTTACGCCGTCTAAAACCCGGTCGTAAGACCCCATCCCGTCGGGAAATCGGCGGAAGCGGTCGTGGACCTTTTCCCGTCCGTCGATGCTGAGGACCACATTTACCCCCGTTTCCAACAAATAATCTGTTTTCGCCTGATCGAGAAGAAGAGCGTTCGTGGTGACAGTAAAGGAAATGTTTTTACCACAGGCCGCGGCCTTTTCTTTCGCATATTCCACGACTGCAACAATTACCGAAAAATTTAAAAGAGGTTCCCCACCGAAAAAATCAACCTCTACCGTCCGGGACGAGCCCGACTCACGGAAAAGAAAATCGACCGCGCCAAGCGCTGTCTTCTCCGTCATAAGGCCGCTCCCGCCGTAGGTGCCCTCCCCCGCAAAACAGTAATCGCACCGCAGGTTGCAGGCCTGGGCGACCATAAGGCATAACGCCTTGGGCGTAAAACCGGGCGGAGAGAACAACTCCCTGCCGGGGTCCGGAGTGAAAAGCTGGTCCGATGCCTTAAGCTCCCTGATTTCTGCAAGCACCTCGCGAAACTCTGACTCCGGACAATGCGCCAAGTCTTTCCCTTCCGCCAGGGAGTTAATCAACTCGTACGCCTTATCGTCTACCTCGTGCAGGGCTCCGCTTACAGGATCATACACAAGCTTCTTCCCGCCGATTGTAAAACAGTGAACCACTTACCCCGCTCCCTCGAAAATAGTACTTCTTTCGGTGGGCGCGGCGAGAAGCAACGCGCTTACGGGTCTTACATTTTCATCCTTCGTGCTGCCGCTGAATACGGAATGTGGGACTCACTCAGAATTAGCGTTCTTTTACTGGACGCCGCGATATGCTGCGTACAGCTAATTTGGCGGTGAGAGGCAAGATGTCAGAGGTGAGATGCTTGTGGGAATTCGCTTATAAGCGAATCCCTTCGAGAATCCCACTCCCAACTTCCAACGTCCCACTTCCCAATTGTCCGGCCCGTCCCTACCAAGCTTTCGTGCTCTATGCTTCTCCCCGCGCTCCGTATTACGCACGTTTGTGAGTTGCCATTCTCCCATTTTCATTCTTCATTTGGAGCGGCCCCCGGCCGCATGGCGAACTCCTCTCAAAATGTGTTCTTCTTCCTCGCCGCGTTCCGTTTATATAATATTCTCTGAATCTCAGCCACCGGCTTACAGGTCGCCCCATTTCCATTCTTCGTTGCGCCGCAGCGCAGCATGGGCGACTCCCCTGCAACAGGTCTCCTTTTAATGCCGATCATTCAGATTCGAATGTCCGCGTAATACACGAAGCCGCACGCGGGTCTTGAATAAAATGTAACCGAGTCTCCATGGCGGCACAAAAAAGAGGCGTTCCCGCACAAAGCCGCCCCTTTTAATCGGCAAGACAGTTGTTAGACTTTTTGCTTACAAGACTGGTTTCCGACGGTGCAGGACGTTTTGCATGCCGATTGGCAGGACGCCTGGCACTCGCCGCAACCACCCTTACGCGGTTTTCTCCCTTTTACCGTTGTCTTAATGTGCTTGCCCATGCCTTCCCTCCTAACCCATGGATATCACTTTGTAGCCCATTTTCTCAATATCCGTCCTCAGATCCCGTGCGTCCGGGACCCCCAACCGGAAAGTCAGGTGGTAAACCCCGGGCTCGCGCTCAAAGGTCGCCAGACTGCGGATGTTAATCCCTCTTGCCTTACACAATTCAGAAATCTCATTCAGCACGCCGATCCTGTCAACGGCCTCTATCACAATCCGCGAACCGGCTGTACGCAACCCGAAAAGCCTGACCAGGGTCTCAACCATATCTGTTTGGGTGATGATTCCCACCAGCTTGTTCCCCTCCACCACCGGCAGGCACCCCACCTTGCGCTCACGCATCAAGAGCGCGGCTTCTTCTATCGGCAGATCGGGGGCGACGACAATGGGGTTCTTGATTAAAGCCTCGGCAACCGTTATCTTGGTGAGGATGTAGTTTAGTTCGTATACGCTGAGGGTGGTCGCCGGCGAAGGAGAAACCCGGAGCAGCCCCCTTTCGGTAACCAGACCGATGAGTTTTCCGTCCTTAACGACCGGAAGATGGCGTATATTCTGGTTGCGAACAATCTCGAGCGCCTGGAAAATTTGTGTGTCCTTCGAGATGGTAATCGGGTTCGCTGTCATACAGTCGCGAACGAACAAGGCTTCTCCTCCTTTAGACGGTGTTGGAAGAAATGAACGCCAAACCCATCGCACGCCTTAACACGCAGACTGAACTTAAATGAAAGCCCTCAAGGAAATTATAGTCGATTCAGCCAATAGAAAACAACCATTCTTCGCATAGTGCGCAATGTATAATCGCCGGTAACCATCCCATCAACTAAAAAACAGCTTAGAAAAACAAGCTCCGGCTGTTTAAGGCCGGAGCTTCCGTAATTTCACCATGGCTTCCGCGCGTGAGGCCGGGCCGGCCTTGACGGAATATAATCATAAAGTGCTGTTTTCCGGTTTTGATTGGGGGAGAAAATAAAAAAAGCCCTTAGGAATTAGAAAGGCTTACAGCGTTCTTCGCCACTCCCTGAAACCCTTTATAGAAACTGGAGCGGGCGACGGGGCTCGAACCCGCAACCCCCAGCTTGGGAAGCTGGTGCTCTACCATTGAGCTACACCCGCAAATCGGCTATCGGATACAAGAGGTCAGATGTCTGAATCTCCTATTCTGACTTCCGACCTCTTGCCTCTGACTTCTGAAATGGTGACCCCACCGGGATTCGAACCCGGGTTACCGGCGTGAAAGGCCGGTGTCTTAGTCCACTTGACCATGGGGCCGTATAAGATCCACGAGCTTTATTGTACCTAACGCCCAAAGCCCTGTCAACACTAAAAGGCACCGGTCCGCACCGCTTTAGACCCAAGAAAGGCTGTTTACAACTGCGAGACCATTCGTACCGAGCGTCTCCACCCTTTTGTGCATACACTTCTTGTTAATAACATCGAACACCGTATTCCAAAACTTAAATGTCGCCTTACTCCATACACCTATATTAAAACAATTCCTTGCAGACGATCGTCTGCTCCCGGCGCGTGCCGACACCCACCATAGCGATAGGCACCCCGCTGAGCGCCGAAAGCCTTTCAAGGTAGTTGCAGGCTTCCACCGGCAGGTCGCTTAAACTTTTTGCCCCTCCCAGATCCTCTTCCCAACCGGGCAACTCCTCGTAGACCGGATCGTATTCGCTTAAGAGGTTGAGGCTGGCGGGAAATTCGTTTATCTCTCTTCCCTTATGGCTGTACCCACGGCAGATCTTAAGCGTCGGAATGCCGGTAAGGACATCCAGCTTCGTGATACAGAGATAATCGAGTCCGTTGATACGGGCCGCATAGCGTGAAATAACCGCGTCGAACCAGCCGCAGCGTCTCGGCCTTCCGGTGGTGGTACCGAATTCCCGGCCCTTCTGCCGTATTTCTTCGCCGAGGTCGTCGCTGAGCTCGGTCGGGAACGGGCCTTCGCCCACCCGTGTCGTATAAGCCTTCACTATCCCGATGACCGTGTTTATCGCCCGGGGGCCGATCCCGGAACCGGAACAGGCCCCTCCGGCCGTGGGGTTCGAGGAGGTGACAAACGGATAGGTGCCGTGGTCTATGTCCAGGAGGGTACCTTGCGCTCCCTCAAACAAAACGTTTTTACCCGCAGAGATTGTCCGGTGTATCATCAAGGCCGTGTCGGCGACATATTTGCCGAGAATTGCCGCGTATTCATCGAATGCAGCCAGTATATCCGTGAAAGACATGCCTTGTGCCTTGTACACCTGTTCGAAGAAAGCGTTTTTATGCTCTATATTCTTCTTCAATAATGCGATAAATGCATCGCGTTCAATGAGGTCCGCCATACGAATACCGGTCCGCGCAGCCTTATCCATGTACGCAGGCCCTATCCCTCGGCCGGTGGTCCCGATCCGCGACTTCCCTTTGCGTTCCTCTTCAACCGCGTCCCAGCGCCGGTGGTATGGAAAGATAAGGTGGGCGCGCTCGCTGATATAAAGGTGGGCCATCCTGACCCCCCGCTGCTCAAGTGCCTTGATCTCCCCGACCAGCACGGCCGGATCAATCACCACGCCGTTTCCGATGATGCAGGTTTTATCCGGGTAAAGAATCCCGGAGGGAACAAGGTGCAGTTTAAACTCCTCTTCCCCGACAACCACGGTATGGCCGGCGTTATTGCCTCCTTGATACCGGACGATGAGATCCGCCTGAGCCGCGAGAAAATCGGTCACTTTTCCCTTACCCTCGTCACCCCACTGAGCGCCGACCAACAAAACCGTTGCCACTTTTATTTACCCCCAAGTCGCCTTATAATTTCCTGCGCCACAACCACCCCGGAAGCCGAGGCCTGAACCAGCCCCCTGGTCACTCCCACGCCATCGCCGGCTGCAAAAAGGTTCCGGACCTCGCTCTCCAGAACGGCATTCAGCTTGAGGCGCGATGAATAAAACTTTACCTCTGCGCCGTATAACAACGTATGCCGTGAGCATATCCCCGGGGCCACCTTATCCAAAGCCTGCAGCATCTCGACGATGCCCACGAGGTGCCGGTAAGGGAAAACCAGGCTTAAATCCCCGGGCGTAGCCTCGGCCAGGGTAGGCTGTACCAAGCCCCGGGCAAGCCGGTCTACATTCGAGCGGTGCCCGGCCATAAGGTCCCCGAGACGCTGCACGATTACGCCGTTGCTGAGCAGGTTGGCCAGACTGGCGATATGCCGCCCGTACGCTATAGGTTCCCGGAAGGGTTCGGTGAACGTCTTGCTGACCAGCACCGCGAAGTTAGTGTTGCCGGTCTTCCTGTAAGCATGGGTGTGCCCGTTGACCGTAATCACCCCGTCGCTGTTTTCCATTACCACTTCGCCTGCGGGGTTCATACAGAAGGTGCGCACCTTGTCTTCGAATGTCTTGGAATAATAGATGGATTTGAACTCGTAGAAGAGCGACGTTATAGACTCCAGCACCGCCGCCGGAACCTCCACCCTGACGCCTATATCCACAGGGTTAACCGCCATCTCCAACCGGAGGCGTTTGGCCTCCCGCCGCAACCAGCCCGCGCCCTCGCGTCCCGGGGCGACAACAACGTATTTACCGGAAAAAACCTCGCCGCCGGAGGTTTTGACACCCCGGACCCGGTCTTTGGCCGTAATGATGGTGGTTACCGGAAGTTCCATCCGGATCTCAATCCGCGGCGCCAGGAATTCTTTCATTTGCGCCAGGATTTCCGCGCACCGTCCCGTGCCGAGGTGTCTTATCGGCACGGGAATCACCCTTAATCCCGCCAGAACAGCCTTCCGCAGTACTTCTTCGTATTCCTCTTCCCTGCCGGTTCCGTATACCTCGGGAGGCGCGCCGAACTCCTTATAAACGCCGTCAACGTAGTTAATCAATTCCTTAAGGTAGTCCGGGCTGATGTACTCCCCGAGGGTCCCTCCCACCTCGGGGGAAAGAGTCAGCTTCCCGTCGCTGAAAGCGCCGGCGCCCCCCCAGCCGCAAACGGTGGCGCAGGGCGCGCAGTGCCGGCAGAGACCGCCGTTCTCCTTGGAAAGGCAAAGACGCTCCTTGATATCCCGGCCTTTATCCAGTATCAACACCTTAAGTCCCGGTGCGTGCCTGACGATTTCGAGCGCCGTAAAGATCCCGGCCGGGCCGGCCCCCACGATGATTACGTCGTATGGATTTTCGGCCAAAGCTTACCCCTCTATTGATTCCAAAAATCTAAATAATTGCCGTGTTCTCTTAGCCTACAGGAAAGCGCTTTGCGGGATCGCGAAGCAGCTTCCGGACAGCGGTGCAGATGCCGTCAAGCCCCACAGAGTATAATAAAAAACCCGGATGATGTCAACCACAGCCGGTTTCAAAGGGTTCCCCGCCTAATTAACCGGCAGACTTCTAAAACTCCCACGCAAGATTGACAAAACAGGCGAAATCTTTTAAAAACGCAAGTTCGACGGAGCCAACCGGCCCGTTTCTTTGCTTGGCGACGATAACCTCGGCGATTCCCTTCTTCTCGGTGTCCTTGTGATAATACTCCTCACGGTAGATAAACATGATTACGTCGGCATCCTGTTCAAGAGAGTTATGTACAACGATATCTCCTGCTATAAAGTTGTGGTAGAGTGGAACTTCAATATCATAGACTTCTTCTACGCCTTCAGGCTCAATACTTACTACCGGATCCCAGACAACATCGCTTTCACTAAGCAGCGTCAGTTCCCGACTTTGCACCGCTTTCCCGACCTTGGAAGCACGCTTACGGCTAAGATTACTTTTATACAATGTAGAACCGCAATAGCTGGTGTCCATAGCCGCTTGCAGTTGACGTTGGGTTAGCCCAACAGCTTTTCGGGCCGGTTCCACGAATAAGTGCCATGCCGCCCCTGGAATCACGTCCTTGTTCGGATTGTGCCCTCGGCATTGACAATACTCCCAAATCGCATCTACCCGATCTTTTTGGGGTTCCATTACTCCTATGTATTTTAAAAAGGCTGTGACATTCGGTTGCGAAGTTATAGTAACATGCCATTGGTTACGCCCTTTACCTGGCTGGGGCACTTTACTTATCCGCGATATAATGCCCAGACGCAAAAGCAAATGCGAAACGTCAAACGCCATTTCACTGCTACTTGTAGCATAATAAACAACGGGGCGTGGCTTCTGCCTACCAACCACTCCCAACGTACCATCGGTTGACCATAGATGCCGAAGAAACTTGCCTATGCGCTCCGGTGGTTGTTCGAAAATTCTCAGCGGAGCCCGCTTTTCGTGGGCTCTGTACCCCCAAACTCCCAAATCATCCATCCACCTGGCTATAGGGTTTCTCTTTCCGTGAGTTAAATGAGCAGTGGAACTTAAAAAAACCTGCCACCATCTTTGTTGTCTCTCTACCCGAGGGGCTATGGCGTCGCCAAAAACCTCTGTCGCAAGCGCTGCCACAATATCCGCAAGCTCCCTATCGCCTGTGGTATACTGTACCGCGTGTCGAGGCAATATACACCCGTCTCCAAGCAGATGACCGATGAGCGCCACTTCCGCCTCAGTCAGGCTCGCATTGCTGGTTTTCAGGCCTTCCCATGTGCGAGGCAATGCCAAGTGATCCCCTATCTCTAACTGATCAAGTGACTTCCACCCATATATGGTGCGAAACTTATGGTTTGCCGTAGCGCGTATCTCCCGGCCCAACCCGGTACGAAGACGATATACCGGTTTCGAACCGGAACACCAAACTTTTCGCGCCAGTGTCGGCTCTAACTTCCACGTCTCTTCGTTGAGCGCCATAATTCTTACCGGTAGGTCTTCTTGTGCCAGTTCCCTGATCGCCACCCTCCGTCCGTTAGCCAACTGCACCATTGTCTCCCCGGTTAGACAACCGCTTTCCCGCAGGTCGGACATTATGGGCCTCTTCTCCTGACGCTGCTCCACCGCCCGGCTCAACTGGGAAAGCGCCAGCACCGGAACGTCAAGCTCCTTGGCAAGGCCCTTGAGGGACCTGGATATTTCCGCGATCTCCTGCTGCCTGTTTTCCGTCCGTCTTGAGGACTGCATCAGTTGAAGATAGTCAATCACGATCAGACCAAGCCCCCGTTCGGCTTTTAAACGTTTTGCCCGGGCGCGTATCTCCCGCGTGCCCAACGCCGGCGTGTCGTCAATGAAGACGGGGGTCGTAGAAATCCTCTCGGCCGCCTCGGTCAGTTTCTGCCAGTCTTCATCCTCCAGTTGGGCCGTTCTGAGCCGCTTGTGGTCGACCTTGGCTTCAGCCGCAAGCAGTCTTTGTACGAGTTGTTCCTTCGACATCTCCATGCTGAAAAAACCCACCGGGGTCTCGCTCTTAGCCACGTTAAGGGCGATGGAAAGCGCCAGGGAGGTTTTCCCCATGCTGGGCCTGGAGGCCAGTATTATCAGGTCTTGGGGCCACAGGCCGCTGAGCAGCCTGTCGAGTTCGGTGAATTTAGTGGACTGGCCGAGCATTTGCCCCTGCGCCTTGAAAACGTCTTCTATATGCGCGAGCGCCGTCTCAAGAATGCTTTTGATAGAGGCGAAGGAAGCCGTCCCTTTGGCTTGCGCCAAGTCAAGAATCAGCCGCTCCGCCTCGTTGAGCAGGTGATTGGGGTCCGCCTCGGCCTCATAACCCAGATCACGTATACGCGTAGACACCTGAATTAGTGTACGCAAAAGAGCCTTTTCCGCTACAAGACGGGCATAGTGCTCCGTATGCGCGGTTGTGGGAACCACGTCCGCCAGGGCCGCGATGTAGCTCGCGCCCCCCGCCCGCTCCAGGTGTCCGTTCTGTCTTAAACCTTCCACGAGCGTAATCATATCTATCGGTGTGCCCGTATCCTCCAGGGCCAACATCGTTTCGTAGATAAGCCGGTGCGACTCCTGATAAAACTCTTCAGGACGTACCAGGTCCACTACCTGGTGTATCACTTCAGGATCAAGAATCACCGCCCCGAGGACCGCCTGCTCGGCATCGATGTTTTGAGGTGTTTGCCGCGCCAGCGTTTCCGTCGCAAGACTCACGGTCACCCCTCCTGTTCCGGAACGACTGCAACCTTAAACTCCGCCGTTATACCGGGCGCGATCCTTGCCGTAATGTTATATGAACCGGTTTCCTTGAGCGGCGCCTCAAGGACGATTTGTTTCTTATCAAGTTTTATCTCTAAAGCGCGTTCCAAAACGGCGGCGATATCCTTGGCCGTCACCGCCCCGAAGAGCCGCCCCCCTCCCCCGACTTTTACGGGAATTGAAACGGTTTGCCCCCTAAGGCGCGACGCTGTTTGCTCCGCACGATTGGCCATGACCACGGCCTTCTTTTCGCGCTGCTGACGAATCCGCCCTAACTCCGCAAGCTTTTTTTCCGATGCCGGTTCGGCCAGCAGACGCGGAATCAGATAGTTGCGCGCATACCCCTCCGCCACCGTAACCAGATCGCCTGCTTTCCCCAGGGACACAACATCCTTCAACAGAATAACCCGCATCAAACCCCTCCTAACCCGGACAAACGGGAATTCCCCAGCACTCAACGGTACGTTAAAACCACTTTGCATCGTTTTATATACAAGGCGACTTAGAACGCTGCGTCTTAAGATCAACAAGTTGAGTGATGGGCTACCACAGAGGCAGATCATCAAGTCCGAAGTCCTATGTCCTGCGTCCTAAGTCCAGGAACAGGGACTGGGGACTTTCGACTGAGGATTTAATTTATTACTCGCGACTTTATATCAGTTCCCCTCTGTGTGCTCTGTGTCTCTGTGGTTACCCGGCACTCCGCGCATTGACCGGAAGATTCTCGTTTTTCCCCGCCTGAAAAGATTCTAACATGAAAACCGCTGTATTATAATTTTCGCCAAAATCGACAACGATTCCTGCCCTAATGATATGTAAAACTCCAGGTACGTGAGAAATAAGACCGGCCGGCAGTCATCCCCATGCGAGATCGCAGTAAACTTTACATTCCGAAAAACCGATGCCGGAAACCGGTCCCCTTAAAATAAACAGAGCCCGGCATTTCCGTAAGGCACAGCCGGGCCCAAACAGTCATCTATCGAAGCCCTGTTAATCGGTCACAAACGGCAGCAACGCCATTACCCTGGCACGCTTTATCGCCAGGGTCAGGGTCCGCTGATGGCGGGCGCAATTTCCGGAAATGCGGCGGGGTAATACCTTCCCCCGCTCGGTCACATATTTTTTCAGACGCGTGATGTCTTTATAGTCTGCTTCCGCAATTTTTTCAACGCAGAAGCTGCAAATCTTTTTCTTACGCCGGCCGCGGTTGCGTTCGCGTTTCAATTCGCAACCTCCTTTCCCAAAATGCTCTTGGTTTTTCTATCGTTTTTAAAAGGGCACGTCGTCCTCAGAAAAGTCCACGGCTTGCCCGAACGGTTCCTGGTAATCGTCATCCGTTTTACCGCGGGGTTCCGTATCAGGGGGTCGTTCCCCTTCACGCGGGCGGTCGAGGAAACGCACCGCGTCCGCCACCACCTCGGCGGCTTTGCGCCGGACGCCCTGGCTGTCGGCATAAGAACGTACTTGAAGCCGTCCTTCGACCGCGACCAGTCGCCCCTTCGTCAGGTTGCGGTGGCAAATCTCAGCCTGCTTCTGCCACACGACGATGTCGATAAAATCAGTCTGCTTCTCGCCCTGTTTCCCCAGAAAAGGGCGATCCACAGCGATCGTAAAACTTGCCACCGCCGCCCCGCCGGGTGTATAACGCAGTTCCGGGTCACGCACCAAGCGTCCGATTAAAATTATACGGTTAAGCATACCCGCCTCCCTAATCTCTCCGAATGATGATGTGGCGGAGCACATCCCCCGAGATCTTAAACATCCGTTCGAGTTCTTTAACCGCCGGGGCTTCAGATTTCAACTGCATCAACACGTACTGGCCTTCCCGTTCCTTATCGATTTCATATGCAAGCCGGCGCTTCCCCCACCGGTCGATACGGTCAACGGCGCCGCCCTGTTCCTCGATCACCGTCTTAAACCGCTCCACCATCTCGTTCAAAGTTTCTTCTTCCGGCCCGGGACGCAGGATGTACATAACCTCATACTGTCGCATCAACTAACACCTCCCTTCGGTCTTAAGCGGCCCCGTTGAACGGGGCAGGGAGAAACACCGGGCTCTGAGCGCAACGGCCCGGTATGCCACACGCGAAAGAGCGTTTTTGATTTAAAAAGCGGAGTTATTTTACCATAACAGAAAGGCTGTGGCAAGCGTCTTTTGCATAAGTATCCGGCTTATTACCGCCTTTTCCGAATCAGACCTTTTTACCCCGGACCCTTTTTAAGAGCTTGTCTCTGGGAACCAGAAGCACACGACCGCACCCGCGGCATTTGACCCGGACGTCCACCCCGGTCTTCAGCACTTCCCATTCCTCGCTGCCGCACGGGTGAGGTTTTCTTAAACGTAACAAATCGCCGACCTGTAACTTTATAAACATTCCACTCTGCACCGTAACTTTTTAATCCACATACTAACCGGAGGCTGTCGGCTTTCCCGTGTCGGAAGCCGGACTCAAGTCTGCATTATGTCCCCGATGCCATTGTAGGCAAATAAGCCGCCCACCATCCGCAGCATACCTTCATAGAATGGGGTCAGGACGGATGTGCCGAGTGCCTGTACGATAAAGTTCTCTTGTCCCATCATGATTGCGCTCAGTCTCGCCGCATAATGCAAAACCAGGACCAGCACCATCCCAAGAACGAATCCCCAGCCGGCGCCCAGGGCTACGCCCCCGAGGCGGTCGAACGGCCGGAAGGGAAGCCATTTGCGAAAGAAGGTGATCTGTTCGCCGACAAAAAACCAGAGCCGTTCGATTATCCCAAAGAGGACCAGAAATATACCGGCGTTGATAACCTTTCGGGCGAGGATGAACACCGGGTCGCTCCCCGGCAGGCCGGGCTTCCCGGCGGCGGCCAGCGTCAGAGCGGATTGTTGCGCGGAAATAATACCGCCGCTGTCCGGCGGAATTTTATAGACGTGCGAGAGCCATGCGGACAGGATGTCGGCAAAGTGCCATTGTCGCTCTACGATGTCCCCGATTACGGAATAGTATCGCGATGTCAGCACAAACGCCACAACTACCCCGACAAGCCGGATACAACTGAGGATAAGGCCTGTCTTCGCCCCTCTGTAAACCCCGATTACGAGAATCACTGTCAAAACCGCGTCCAGCCAGTTCAATCAGTCAACCCCCAAAACCGTTCTTAGATTTTAGATCGATCCGCGGAGGCCGCTGCAAAACGGCGCCTGTCCATTCCAGAAACCAGGCGCAGGATGTCAGAAGTCAGATGTGCCAAAACAGCGTGAGATTCTCAGCTTTACTTCTGTAATCCATTCAGATATCCGACTTCTTGCATCCGACCTCTATTTTTGAAATGCTTGTTTTTCGCAGACTCCGGAACTTTGTCCAAGTTTGTTCATTGAAAGTCGTCAGGTTTTTTTGACACTATTTGTTCTTCAACACTCTCCTAGTTTCGCGAAAGCGAGGAAGATATCCTTCTTTTCTTCTCCCGCAGGTAAAACCGGGAATAAATACACCATGCTCTGGCAATAAATATATTAGCCCGGCGGGAGTATAGGACTTTCTTATCCACGGGGTAACGTCATCACAACTCTTGCCGCGATACATCCTTGATCGGGCCTATTGGTCCGATAGCCGCTTATAAGCTTCACCCTAATATGATTCTCAGGGGGTGATTTGATGGAAGAATATCCGGCGATTACTTACGCTCCGGCAGAGACCGTCCCCTCTCGTTTTCACGTGCATTACGAGGAACAGGATGCCGCCGGGCGTATTGCGAATGAAATCCGGGATCGCGCCGGATTGCATACAACCGGCAGACCCTGGGTGCTTCTGTGCATCGGTACCGACCGTTCCACCGGCGATTCCCTCGGTCCGCTGGTCGGCAGTAAGGTCGCGGCCGCGAAGGCCAACCCGTACAACGTTTACGGAACTCTAGGGGAACCGGTGCATGCGCGGAACCTTAAAGGGAAGCTCCAGGAAGTCACCCGGCTCCACCGCAACGCCTTTATCATCGCCGTAGACGCATCCCTCGGATATCCGGAGAACGTAGGCGCCATAAACGTGGGAGTGGGTCCGCTTCTTCCCGGGGCCGGCGTAAACAAGTCGCTGCCGCCCGTGGGGCACCTGCACATTACAGCGGTCGTTAACATCGGCGGCTTCATGGAGTATGTCGTCCTTCAGAATACAAGGTTGAGCGTGGTAATGCAGCAGGCCGAGGTGATTGCCGACGCCCTGCTGAAGGCGGCGCCGCACCAAAACGGAATGACCGCATCCCTCAAGGTGGCGCAGGGACCTCAAAAATAAGGCCCGGCTTTTAAGGTGCCCGGGACCTTATTTTTATTTGCGAGATTATATTTCCAGTAATTAGGCGGTGGCGTCTTTTGGTTTGACTACCTTTTTCCCAGTCGATCCTTCAATGAGCTCAAAACCTCTTGCGGGGTCATCCCCCGGGCGTCTACCACCGGAACAGCTTCCGTAATATCCTCGATGCCTAGCAGGTTTTCCTGCATCCCGCTGATCACAAAAGCCGACGCACCCGACGACTCCGCCGGCGGGACCACCTCGAACCCCTCCTGAGTCAAAAGGCTTCTCACATTTGACAAGTTCTCGTCAACCGCTATTTTAGTCAATATTTCACCTCCTAACGGGCTTAGTATAACACCTTACCCGGGGAGGTTATGTCCGAGAAGAGTGTTGCAAAAAACCCTAGCCGTAGAAAGACAACGTTGGCGGCTTTCGGCAATTAAACTCAGAAAGAGTTCCTGAGGCTGCGAAATGAGAGACGAGATGTGACTCGCACATCCAACCTCACACTTCGCACTTCCCAAAGGCCGGAACGGAGCGTACTGATTTAGAGGTTGGAGGTCGAAAGTCGGAAAATGAAAGGAATTCGTAAGCGAATTCCTAATCCGGACAAGCCGGAACCAAAATATTTCACCACAGAGGCACAGAGTTCACAGAGAATAGAAATATCAAGACTAAATAATAAAAATTTATACCCATATTTCTGTCTTTTACCCTCCGTGTGCTCTGTGTCTCTGTGGTTAGTTTTTCTTGCCACGTCTCGTAGATTTTCGCGTCAAAGGCCGTAAAAGAATTCTAACCTTTAACATCTCGCCTCTAAACTAGACAGACGCCGTTTTGCGGCAGTCTCCGAGGAGTAAATTTCTTGGCGCTCAATCAGCGGTAATTCTTCCGGAGAAGATCAATGACTTCCGCGTCGGTGGTCTGCTTGAAGTTGAGATAAAACTGGCCTACTGCCATAAAATCATACGGCATAGACAAACAGACCATCTCGTCCACGTCGGGAAGCAGAGTCTCGATTGTCTCCTCCGGGGCGACGGGGACCGCGAGGATGATTCTTTCAGGTCCGGATTTCCTGATAGAGCGCAGGGCTGCAAGAACCGTATATCCGGTGGCAATCCCGTCGTCGGTCAGAATTATTTCCCGGCCGGCTAAAGAAACAGGGGGCCTGTCACCCCTATAAAGACACATGCGCCTGTTAATCTCCGCTACCGTACCGGCGACCAGCTTCTCTTTATCTTCCTCGGCAAGTCCGACCTGCGCAACAAGCCGGTCGTTAAAAATCGCGGTGCCGTCCTGGGTAACCGCACCTATAGCAAGTTCCGGATTAAACGGAGCCCCGATTTTCCGGGGTATTATAATATCGAGCGGCAGCCGGAGCGCTGCCGCAAGCTCTGCGCCAACCTCCACCCCACCGCGCGGTATGGAAACAACCAGGGCGTCATGAAACTCCCTGCCCGCCAACCGCAAAGCCAGTTGTCGACCGGCGTCGGCACGGTTGGTATACATATCTCTCTCCTCTCGTCTGTGACAGTGACGTCCTAACAGTCGGTATTCCACGCTACTTTAAACCCGCGAGCTTGCCTCCTGCAGCACCTGTTCCTCCTCGGGGGAAAGACGGCTTGAGGAAGAACCCCGGGCGATCTTCTTGGCGTAAGAACGCGATTCCTCACGACCGTAAAGGCTGGTAAAAACAAATCCGTTCCTTTCCCCGTCCAGCATCGCCAGACTAAAACTGAGGTCGCTTCCTACGTCGTCGAAAGCGTTAAAGCGTACAACCGAAGGCGTCCTGACACAATTGCGGAGCGTAAGAGAAAACCGCTCCTGTTCAGTTGTCAGGGCATCAAGCCGCTCTTTTAAGGCGTCCATCATCGTTATCGATTTTTCCAGATTTTTTACGAATTCCTGATTCTGCGCCAACCGCACCAGGTTACGGTAGCGGCGGGCAAGACGATTGTGCCTTACCAACAGCGTCACCGAAAAAACGATTGCCATACAGGAAAGCAGCCCCGCAGCGCCTAAGAGAAAAAAGCCGTATTCCAAGAAAAACGCCTCGATTGCATTCACCCTCTTTACAGGTATACACTGTTTACTATTCCAACCGGTATTCTTCCCTCATTTTCTGAAGGCGCACGAAGGTCGGCGGATCGATTTGTTCCAAAAGAGGAAAGTCTATTCGCCCGAGAAGTTGCTTTAGTGCGATGCCGCGGACCATCCATTGATAGTAATGACGACCACCATGATGGTATGGGCCGTAAAGTCTTGACCCCGGAACAACCTCCAGTAACCATAAAAACAGCGACTCATGCCGCGCATGCATCCGGATAGTAACCTGGGCCTGCCGGCCGTCGCCGCCGAAATGCCCCTCCCCGATCAACAATCCGAGCAACACTCCGCCGACAAAACCGTCCCTGCCGTCGTCCGTTTCACGGTTATGTTTCACGTGGAGCATACTGTTTCACCGTCATGTTTCACGTGAAGCATTCTTTTTCAGTGTAAACCTTTTTGCAAACGCCATTATTTCTTCGCGGCTCCGGAAGTATATTTCCACCCGCCACCGCCGGCGCGAAGGCCTTACCGCCACCTTCGTTCCGAGCGTCGATGAAATTTTCTCTGTCGCTTCGGCAAGTCCCTCGTCGGTCACCGCGGTCTCTTTTGCCGGACTTTTATCATCCTTGGCTTTGCCCCAGCGTCTGACGACCGCCTCTACGTCCCGAACCGATAATTGTTGTGCCGCAGCCCTGACGGCGATTTCCTCCTGAATCGCGGGCTCGGAAACGGCCAGCAGCGCCCTTGCGTGACCCGCTGACAGATCGCCCTTCCTCAGCATCTGCAAAACCCGCGGGGGGAGGCTTAAAAGCCTCAGGGCATTCCCCACCGCAGCGCGGCTTCTTCCTACCCGCCTGGCGGCCTCCTCATGTGTCAGCCTAAACTCTTCTATCAACCTTTGATAGGCGATCGCCTCCTCCAGCGGATTGAGGTCTTCGCGCTGAATGTTTTCAACCAATATCGCGCAGGCGGTCTTTTCGTCGTCGTATTCGCGGATCAGCGCGGGAACCGTCTCCCACCCCAGCAACCGGCATGCCCTCCATCGCCTTTCTCCGGCTACCAGTTCATAGCCTTCCCCTGCCGGCCTAACAACTATCGGCTGCAGAAGCCCATGTTCTTTTATCGAAGCCGCCAGTTCCTGAATCCCCGCTTCCTCCCAGGTTTCACGCGGCTGCCGGGCGTTCGGTCGTATCAATTTTATCTTGATCCGCCGAAGTTCTTCGCCTCCCTCCGGCAGTACCGGAATCAGCGCGTCCAGCCCCCGCCCGAGTCCTCTTGTTTTAGCCATGACCTGCCACTTCCTTTGCAAGTTCGCTGTAAACCTCAGCACCCCGGCTTTTAGGGTCATACACGACGACCGGTTTCCCGTGACTTGGAGCTTCGCTCAGCCTGACATTACGCGGAATGATCGTTCGATACACCTTCTGGCGAAAGTGTTTCTTTACCTCCTCAACCACCTGGATGGACAGGTTTGTTCGTCCGTCAAACATCGTTAGTAGTACTCCTTCAATCTCCAGGCTTGAGTTCAGTCGCTTTTGAACTAACTGAATAGTATTTGAAAGGTGCCCCAGCCCTTCCAGCGCATAATACTCACACTGGATCGGGATAAGAACGGTGTCGGCGGCGGTCAATGCGTTCAGGGTTAACAGCCCTAAAGAAGGCGGACAGTCGATCAGCGTAAAGTCATACTCTTCCCGAATACCCGCCAGACTTCGTCGCAGTACTGTTTCCCGGCCCTGGACGCTTACCAGTTCCACCTCTGCGCCGGCCAAACTAAGCGTTGCCGGCACCACGTCGAGCCCTTTTACGGAAGGGCAAGGCGCCATCACCGCTTTTATGGAACGATTGTGTATCAGCACGTCGTACAGCGATTTCGCTTCAGCCGCCTCAACCCCCAACCCGCTGGTGGCATTTGCCTGGGGGTCCGCGTCTATTATCAGAACCCTTAACCCCGCAATCGCCAGACAGGCGCCAAGGTTAACCACGGTAGTGGTCTTTGCCACCCCTCCCTTTTGGTTGGCGATAGCAATTACCTTGCCCAATCCTTTTTGTCCGCCTTTCTTTTCTCCCTTTTGTCGCCAAACTTTCATGTATTATTCCACAACCCCGACGCAAAATCCTGCCATTTCTTAAATAGGCTTTTTGTGGGGAATCCCTGCCCGGCGCGGATACCCGTCAGGCGTGTTTACGGTTTTTCTGATAATAATTAAAAGTCGCTTTTCCCCGCAAATCGGCAGCACGTATTCAATTTGGGTCTCTAATACTCCCCCGAGGGTTTCTATTGCCTTCCTGGATTCTTCTATTTCCTCTTTTGCTTTCGGCCCCTTGTACGCAATAACCGCTCCCCCTACACCGGCAAAGGGAACGGTGCACTCGGACAATATCCTCAGCGGCGCTACCGCTCTCGCCGTCACCAGATCAAACCCTTCCCGGTAACCCTCCCGGCGCCCGAGTTCTTCCGCCCTGCCCCAGATTACGGTGCAGTTTTTAAGATGCAGGCCTTCCACCACTTCCCGCATATACTCCGTCTTTTTCCTGACCGCCTCGAGCAAGACAACTTGCAATCCGGGATTTGCAATACCGAGAGGAATCCCCGGGAAGCCGGCGCCGCTGCCGACATCAATTAACCGTTTGCCACCGTTGAAATCAACCCAGCGCATCACCGCAACCGCGTCCACAAAGTGCTTCACGGCTACATCCACCGGGTCTTTAAGCCCGGTAAGGTTGACTCTTTCCGCCGCGGCTTTCAATTTCCCGTAGCAGGCGCAAAAAAGCGCCTCCTCTTCCGGCCGGAGCGCGATGCCAATGCCTTTCACACCCTTTTGGAGCGCTTCCTCGAAATCCATTTGCTCTCCTCAGAAAATAGTACTTCTCTCGTGAGGCGCGGCGCCTGAAATAGTTTTTAATGGGGAATCTTGTCCCTTTTAAGATGTTTCAGATAAACAACCAGGACCGCGATATCCCCGCTGGAAATACCGCTGATTCTTGCCGCCTGACCCACCGACGCCGGCTGCACTCGCTTCAGCTTCTCTCTTCCCTCGTTGGAAAGTCCCCTGACATCGCCGTAATCGATTCCGGGAGGCAGCCGTTTGCTCTCCATCTTGCGGAAACGCTCCACTTCGGCCGTCTGCTGTTTTATATACCCTTCGTATTTTATCCGGTTCTCTACTTCGCACGATACGTCTGCCGGCACATTCTCCGGCGGGTCTCCTTCCCGAGCAACATCTGCGTAACTTATCTCGGGGCGCCGCAACAATTCCATCGGCGTACGCGGTCTGTTCGGCGCTTCAATTCCTTTTCTTTCGAAAATCCGTGCCACCGCTTCCACCGGCAGGATCATCGTCTTCAACCTGGCGATTTCCTTCTCGATCGCCTCTTGCCGCTGCAGGAAGGACGCGTAACGTTTGTCGCCTACAAGCCCTACGCGCCGACCCTTTTCCGTCAGCCGCAGGTCGGCGTTGTCCTGCCTTAAGAGAAGCCGGTATTCCGCCCTCGCCGTCAGCAGACGGTACGGCTCTTCCGCGCCTTTGGTGACCAGGTCGTCGATTAATACTCCCGTATAGCCTTCGTCCCTGCCGATGAAGAACGGCTCTTCGTTCTTCAGGTACAGGACCGCGTTGATGCCCGCCATTACCCCTTGCGCCGCCGCCTCTTCATACCCGGATGTCCCGTTGATCTGCCCGGCGAGGAAAAGTCCCGCAATTCCCTTTACCGCCAGGGCCGGTGTCAGCTGCGTGGGTAGAACGTAGTCGTATTCAATCGCGTAGCCCGCCCGTGTAATCACCGCGGTTTCCAGTCCCGGAACCGTGCGCAGCATCGCCGCCTGGACGTCTTCCGGAAGGCTGGTACTCATCCCCTGGATGTACATCTCTATGGACCCCCTGCCTTCCGGCTCCACAAAAACCTGATGGCGATCCCGGTTAAACCGCACGACCTTGTCCTCTATCGATGGACAGTATCGCGGGCCCCTGCCCTCAATCACCCCTAAAAACAGCGGTGACCGGTCAAGGTTCTCCCGTATAATCCTGTGTGTTTCCTCTGTCGTGTACGTAAGCCAGCACGGTTCCTGGTCCTCAATCCGGCACTCCCTGAGGAAGGAAAGCGAGGGGGGATCGGCATCACCGTGCTGGGGCGCCATTTTCCCAAAATCAATCGTCCGCCGGTCAATCCGCGCCGGGGTCCCGGTTTTAAAACGCCCTACGGCCAGCCCTAAATCCCTCAGGCTCAGGGCTAATCCGACCGCCGGAAGCTGTCCGTTTGGCGCTCCGTCATACGCCACGTCCCCCACCACGATCCGGGAGCGGAGGTACGTCCCCGTGGTAACCACCAGGGCACGCGCCGAAAAGAACGCTCCCGTTTCGATTTCCACCCCCCGGATGCCGTCGCCTTCTGTTATTATGCGCTCCACACGCGCCTGCCGAAGATGAAGGTTGGGTTCCAGCTCCAGAACCCGCCGCATCTCCAACTGGTACTTCTGTTTGTCGGTTTGCGCCCGCAAAGCTCGCACCGCCGGCCCTTTGCCGGTGTTCAGGAGACGCACCTGAATCGCCGCCCGGTCGGTATTCAGAGCCATCTCTCCCCCGAGGGCGTCCACCTCTCTCACCAGATGCCCCTTTGCAGGCCCGCCGATGGCGGGATTGCACGGCATAAGCGCCACATAATCCATGTTCAGCGTCAACAGGAGCGTGCTCATCCCCATCCGGGCGGCCGCGAGGGCTGCCTCACACCCTGCATGTCCCGCTCCCACCACTATAACGTCATACCTTCCCGCTGGATACACCCTACCATTTACCCCTTTTCCCGGCGATTGGATGCAGGAAGTTAGAGGTTAGAACCAAGGAAGAATTCGCTATGCGAATTCTATCAACGATTCCAACTTCCAACCTCCGGCCTCCAACTTCCAAGTTACTTACCCACGCAAAAATCTCTGAAGATTGCTTCTATAACGTCTTCCGTAACGTTTTCGCCGGTGATTTCGCCCAGGGCGGTAATCCCCGCCCGCAGGTCGAGGCTGATCAGGTCCTCCGGAAACCCTGATTTTAACCCCGACGCGGCCGCCTCCACCCCGTCTACAAAACCGCCGATCGCTTCGGCGTGTCTTATCCGGCTTACCACCACTTCTTCCGGCCTCAAAACGGCTCCCTGAAAAACCTTTTCGCACACTGCCCGCCGTAGTTGGTCAAGTCCGTGACCCGTAAGCGCCGAGATGAATACCGCCGGAGAGTCCCCCGCCAGTGATTTAATCTCTCCCCGGTTGACATTAATCTGTCCGACGTCTGTTTTGTTCACCACCACTATCCGCTGCCGGTCCCTGCTGGCGGAAAACACCGCTTCGTCCTCTTTGGTGACGCCGGTTACGGCATCGAGCACCACAAGAACCAGTTGCGCGCCGGCGAGAGCCTCCCTCGCGCGGGCAACACCCATCCTCTCCACCTCTTCGACGGCCTCCCGTATCCCGGCCGTGTCCACCACCCGCAGAGGTATTCCTTCGACATTAATGATTTCTTCGATCACGTCTCTTGTGGTCCCGGGTACGTCCGTGACAATCGCCTTCTCCTTGCCGGTCAGCGCGTTTAAAATTGACGATTTCCCTACATTCGCTTTCCCCGCGAGCACCGTTGTGATGCCGTCGCGGTAAACGGCCCCGGCTTCCGCGTTTTCTAGAAGCGTCTTTCCCTTTAATAGTAAACTTTCAAGCCCTGATACCAGTTCTTCGGCGTCCGGGCCCGGGACATCCTCGGGAAAATCAATGCCCGCTTCCACCGCGCTTAAAAGCGCTACCGCTTCCCGCCTTAATTCCCGCACCTTTTCGGTCAGCCTTCCTTGAAGCTGTGACTGAGCCACCCGGAGCCCTTCCTCCGTTACCGCCCTTATAACGTCCAGCACCGCTTCGGCCTGGCACAGATCAATCCTTCCGCCTAAAAATGCGCGCATTGAAAACTCACCGGGGCCGGCCAGTCTTGCACCGGCGCTCATCAAAGCCTCAAGAACCTTCCGCACGGCTACGATACCGCCGTGACAGTTGAACTCAACCACATCCTCGGTGGTATAACTGTAAGGCGAGCGCATTAAAGAAAGAAGGACCTCATCGATTATCGTCCCGTCCCGGGGGTCAACAGCGATCCCGTAAACAAGGCGATACCCGGGTCCTTTCGCCCATCCCCGGTTTTTCTTCGGCCTAAAAACCTTTTCTGCCAGTGGGACCGCTTCCGGCCCACTTAACCTGACTATTCCTATTCCTCCCTCTCCGAGAGGGGTTGAAATGGCGACGATAGTGTCTTCTTCCACCGTACCACCCGCCTAATTTTGGAGGTGAGATGTAAGAAGCACCTCTCACTTCCCAATTGCTTGTTTCTATCCGCGCTCCGTCAAAACATCAACGTGGTTTACAGAACATTTTCCCGCAACGTGCCATAGATTTTATTTTCCTGTGAAAAAAAAAGACGCCGACGGCTTCTTTTTTGCATCACTACCCGGCGTCGCCGCTCTGCAACAAACTTTTGTTCACTTCCGCGGAGAGATAACTATCTTTCTGTAAGGCTCTTCCCCTTCGCTAAACGTATAGATATCCTCCCGCTCCTTGAGCGCCATATGTATTACACGCCGTTCCTGCGGGTTCATCGGCTCCAGCACAACGTTTCTCCCGCGGCGTTTAGCCTTCTCGGCCAGCTTGTGCGCCAGCTCCTGCAGGGTTTCCTCCCGTTTTTTTCTATATCCCCCTACGTCTATCTGCACTCTCTTCTTGTCCTCGTCGCCGCGGTTGATGGACAGGCTCACCAGGTATTGCAGCGCGTTCAACGTTTCTCCTCTTCTCCCTATAAGCACACCCAGCTTTTCACCGTTGATCTCAATGTTGACACACCCGTCATCTTCCTGATAGGTGACGTCGCCTTCCAGCTCCATCGCATCGATTACTTGTTTTAAAAGGCCCGCCGCTTTCATGCCCGATGATTCTTTCATCATTACCCTGACAACGGCTGGTTTCGCCCCTAAGAAGCCAAAGATCCCTTTGGCGGGCTCACTGACAACCTCAACCGTCACACAATCTATCTCTGTCTTTAGTTCGGTAAGCGCGGCTCTTACCGCCTCGTCAACGGTTTTACCGCTTTTCACCACTTCCTTCACCCTCAAGGGCCTCCTTCCCAACGGCAAACAGTCGCTTGTTAATGATATACTGCTGTCCCACCCCCAGAACGTTAAAAACCACCCAGTAGAGCGCAAGCCCGGCCGGGAGCGTCGAACTTATCCACACGAACATTACAGGCATCATTAAAGTCATCATCTGCTGCATCTGTTCCTGCCCGCTGCTCTGCGGCGTTACTTTCATCTGCCACCAGGTTGTCAAACCCGCCAGGATGGGAAGGATTAAGGTTTCCGGTCTTTCGAAACTACTCTTTTCCGCCAAGTGTATGAAGCCCAAAAACTTAAGATGCGCAACCTCAGGCGTTTTAAACAGGTCCAAGAGCGCCCTGTACAGAGCAAAAAGGATCGGCAACTGAATTAGCAACGGCAAGCAGCCGGCCATCGGATTTACGCCGTGCTCCTTATAAAGCTCCATCATCTTTTGCTGCATTTTTTGCGGATCTTTCTTATGCTTTTGCTGGAGTTCCTTGATTTTCGGTTGCAGCCGTTGCATAGCAGCCATGGAATGCATCTGCTTGTAATTAAGCGGATAGAGCACACCTTTTACAATAACCGTCAGCAGTATTATGGCCAGGCCATAACTCGGCAACCCAACGGCTGCCGTGCCGTTGTACAACATCATTAAAACCCAGGTCATCCCGGCTACCAACCCACCAAACAACTCGCTCAATATTTAGCCTCCTTCGCGTCCATCTCGGCATTTCAAGTGTTAACCCGATCCGTCACGGACAAGTTTAACCTCATTTTCGGCTTTAAAACCATTATTTTGGAATCTGCGTCTTTCCTTTACCCGGGCTTAAAAAGCAACCTTTATAATACCTGCGCGGTCAAGGCACCGGATCATACCCTCCGGGATTGAACGGGTGGCAACGCAACAGCCGCCGGACAGCCAGCAGGCCTCCGCGGAAGCTCCCGTAACGTGTAATTGCCTCCTCCGCGTATTTTGAACAGGTTGGTTGAAACCGGCACCGGGGTATAAGCCAGGGGGAAACCACCAGTTGGTAGAGCCTTATGAGGTTGATCAGTAGCCGCTTCATTCAATCTTCACCTGTGGGTATCTTCAGGGCTTGTCTAATTACTTTCTGGATCGTTTGGTATTTTTCTTCGCCCGCCGATACCCTGCCGAGCACTACATAGTCGTATCCTTGAATGAACCACCCCGGATTAAGGCGACACACCTCTCTCAACAGTCTACGCACTCTGTTCCGCTTTACAGCTTTCCCAACTTTTCGGCTGACCGCAAAACCAAGCCTGTACACCGGGAGGTGATTCCTCAACTTGTACACAACGATACATCCGGACGATGAAGAGCGCCCCTGTTTAAAAATACGTTCAAAATCCCTTTTCCTTATGGTGCGCCTTGCCGTCCCTGAACCTTCCTTTATGCGGAAAGTTTCTTTCTTCCTCTTTGTCTTCTCCGACGGATTACGTTCTGCCCTCCGTGTGTGCGCATCCTTTTCATAAAGCCGTGCACCCGTTTCCGCCGCCTCACCTTCGGTTGATAAGTCCGCTTCAAAAATTCTCACCTCGCTGCATTCTTGCCAGATTCAGAAAAATTATATCTTACACCCACCGGGCGGTCAAGAAAAAAGCCGGGCCTTACATTTTCTGGAGCCTGAAATCGGCTGTTGATAATCGTTTCCTTATCTGCTACGATTATTAAAACCGCTGTTCTTCTCTATCCACAGCCTGTGAAAAAGACTGTGGATAGAGTTGTGAATCATTGAAAATTTCCTAAGGGGGACATAAGGTGCTAAGCGCTGAAATAAGCCAGGTTTGGGGTGAAATTTTATCTGATTTGGAAAACGTGGTGGCGAAACACTCCTTTGAAAACTGGCTGAAACCGTTGCGGCCAGTGGCTTACAGCGATAAAACGGTTTATATCGCCGCGCCGAACAATTTTTCGCGCGACTGGCTTACTCAAAGCTATGCACCTCTTCTTAAACAGGCTTTTTCACGCGCTCTCGGTACCGAACTTGCGGTCCGTTTTATACTTGCGGACGAGGTTCCTTTTTACACTTCTCCCCAGCCGGTAAATGATTTCAACTCATCCCCGGCTTTAAACCCGAAATATACTTTCGACAGTTTTGTAATCGGCAACGCCAACCGTTTTGCCCATGCCGCCGCCCTTGCGGTGGCTGAGGCGCCGGCCAGGGCGTATAACCCGCTTTTTATTTACGGTGGAGTCGGCCTCGGAAAGACACACCTGATGCACGCAATCGGGCAGCATATTATCTCCAAAGGTAACCTTCTCCGTGTTTCTTACGTTACCACCGAGAAGTTCACCAACGAGTTGATCGATGCGTTGAAAATGAATGCGACCATAAAATTCAGGGAAAAATATAGGAGTATGGACGTTCTTTTAATAGACGACATCCAGTTCCTCGCCGGCAAAGAGCGTACCCAGGAGGAGTTTTTCCACACTTTCAACACCCTTTACGAAGCGTCGCATCAGATTGTTATTTCCAGCGACCGTCCTCCAAAAGAAATACCGACATTAGAAGAACGGCTCCGTTCCCGTTTCGAGTGGGGATTAATCTCGGATATCCAACCACCGGATCTTGAAACGCGGGTGGCCATTTTAAGACAAAAAGCCCAGAGCGAAAACATCATCGTGCCCGACGAAACACTTATCCATATCGCCGATAAGATACGCACAAACATCCGCGAGCTGGAAGGCGCGTTCATTCGTGTCGTTGCCTTTGCGGCCTTAACCAACAACCCTGTAACACCTGAAACGGCTTCCACGGTGCTTAAAGACGCTTTCAACATTTCCCGGCCTAAAGATATTTCTGTGGATATGATTCAAGACGCTGTTGCGTCTTACTATAACCTCAAGCATGAAGATTTCAAAACAAAGAAAAGAACAAGATCCGTTTCATACCCCCGCCAAATAGCGATGTATCTGACCCGCGAGCTCACCGACCTTTCACTGCCGAAGATAGGGGAGTGTTTCGGCGGGAGGGACCACACCACCGTGCTGCACGCGTGTGAAAAAATAACGGTAGAGCTTCAGGGGGACCTGACGCTTCAGGGTATTATTACCGACATTACCAACAAGATAAAAAAGCTTTGTTAACACCTTAGCTAACATACAAACTTCTTGCGGTTCCTCCGGCAGGAGTTCATATTAACATAGTCACAGGACCTACTGCGGTTATTACGACTGTTTTTAATTATTAATAATACTTAAAAGGGGGCTTATAAGTTGCATTTACTCCTTGAAAGGAACAATATCTTAAGCGCCATGAGCACGGCGCTTCGAATCGTACCGTCCCGAAGCCCTCTTTTAATAACGACAGGCATTCTTTTAAAGGCGAAAGAAAACAGACTTGAAATAACGAGCACCGATCTTGAGGTTACCATCCGCTGTTTCACGCCGGTTCTCGAAATATACCGGGAAGGATCCCTGGTAATACCGGCGCGCCAAGCGTTCGAAATAGTCCGCCGTCTTGCAGACGGAAAGATAGAAATAGAGGGGCAGGATAATAATGTTTCCATGGTATACTCCGGCGGAGAACTGAAAATAAACGGCTTTCCGGTAGACGAGTTTCCGATTGTCGCTACCGCTTTTGAAGAACGAGCAGGATTTCGTATAAACGAAGGCATGAAAACCGCTCTTAGAAGCGTTCTTTATGCGGCGGGAAAAGACGAGCTTAGACCCGTTTTTACCGGCATACAGTTTGAGCTAAGAGAGGGGACACTTACCATGGCGGCGACAGACGCTCACCGTCTGGCGGTTTTTGAAATGCCTACCGATCTGGAAGAGTCCTACCTGAGTATCATCCCGGCCAAAGCGCTCAGAGAAGTGGAAAGAGCCCTCGGACAGGGCGAGGAATCGGTAAATGTGGTTCTACAGCAGAATCACGCCGCCTTTATGATTGATGCGGTGGAGATAGGTACACGTCTTATAGAAGGGCGGTTCCCCGACTGGCGGGCTGCAATTCCTCAGGGTCCTCCAAAAACACTTATAAAAGGTGAAACAGCCGGCCTGATAGCCGCCATTGAGCGGGCTCAGGTGCTGGCTACAGGCGAGGCTTCAACCGTGGTTGTTCACGTACAGGAAGGCGGTTTTACCGTTAGCTCGCAGTCAGAAAGCGGCGGACTCAAAGAAAGGGTCCCGCTTCAAGTGGAGGGCGAAGACGTTGAAATAGCCTTTAACGCTGTTTATCTTTTAGATGCCCTCCGTGTTGCTCCCCAGGATACCTTCGAATTAGAATTAAACGGAAGTTTAGGACCTGCTTTACTTAAAACCAGCGAGAACAAGGGCTTTCTCGCCCTTGTTCTTCCTTTACGCATGCTATAAAAAAGAGGTAGCAGTGGTTCTAAGAAAGATCCTTTTAATTAATTTCAGAAATTACGCACAGGCGGAGTTCGTGCCCGGACACGGAATAAACTTACTGACGGGCGAAAACGCCGCAGGAAAAACCAACATAATTGAGGCCGTATATTTCAGTTTATGCGGACGTTCGTTTCGAACAAACAGGGAAGAAGAGATTGTCTATTCCGGCAGCGATGAAGCCATAGTACGCTCCGAGGTTACAAAGGACGGCCTGGATATCGAAACAGCCGTCGAGTTAGGCAGGAACGGCAAAAGACTTTTTATAAACGGCAAACAAGAAGCACAGCGAGGTTTTCCGGGAAATCGCTGCATCCTGCTTTTTCGTCCTGAAGATATGGAAATGGTTTCGGGAAATCCGGTCGAAAGACGGAGGTTTTTTGACCGGTTTTTTTCGGGTGTTTTTCCCGGATATCATAATTCCCTGCGCAAATATCTGCGTTTCCTTGAGCAGCGCAACAGCCTTTTAAGAAACTCAACAGGCGCAGATTCCGAGTACGAAATATGGACCGAATCCCTGGTCCGGAGCGGGAGCGAATTATGCTATAACAGACTGAAAGCGATGGCGGCTGTTGCTCCTCTTGCAAGTGGTTTTTACCGGGAAATAACCGGCCAAAAGTTGGCACTGAGGTATTTGAGCGCACTTGGCGCCGGCGAAAGCAAGGAGTACATAACAGGCCGCTTTCATGAAATAATTTCTTCACTATACGAAAAGGAATGGCGCTACCGGCAGACGCTGACCGGTCCGCACCGGGACGATTTCACTTTCGTGGTCAAGGGTAAAGACCTTCGCACGTATGGTTCGCGAGGCGAACAACGAACGGTGGTGCTCGCGTTAAAGCTTGCCGAAGCACATATGATGAAGGACAAAACCGGGGAGCAGGTTATATACCTGCTCGACGATGTTTTTTCCGAGCTTGACGGCGCGCGCCGGGCAGCGCTTCTAGAAACCGTATCTCATGGACAGTCTTTTTTAACAACGGTCGAGCCTGTCGGTATTGATGGAGCGCGGCGCTACCGGGTAAGTGCGGGCGTTATCGAAGAAGCGGTTGACTAATCTCTTTTAAACGTCTTTAATTAAGAAAAGAAAAAAGAAACAAAAATTTCTTACGTATTTATTATTTTTTTGATAGGGGGGAAGGGACATGCTGCTGCACATTGGAAGCGAAGTTGCCATTCCAAAGAAAGATATCGTGGCTATTTTTGCCTACAACACTCATATCGCGGTCGCAACAAAGAACTATCTAAGATCCGTAAAGGATGAAGAAAGACTGGTTTATCTTTCGGAAGACGGGAAGGAACGTTCGATAGTAATAACCACCGATAAGGTTTTCGTAACCTCCATATCATGCCACACACTCAAGCGTAGGGCCGAGAACATCTTTAGCATGGACGAAAACAGGGAATAAAGATACTTAGGAAGCGCTTCAAAGTTTAACGGAACGTTGGCTGTCAAAACAGGCACGATCGGTTTTGCACGGCCTTTGGTCATGAGTTTGTGGTATAATAAATATTACAGGAGATATAAAATATGGTCCTTGGGAAAGGGGAGGAATTATTGCTTCAGGGGAATGATCCACTGGCGTATGACGCAACCCAGATACAGGTACTGGAAGGACTGGAGGCCGTTCGAAAGCGGCCCGGCATGTATATCGGCAGTACGGGGTCGCGTGGACTACACCACCTTGTCTTCGAGGTTGTCGATAACAGCATCGATGAGGCTTTGGCAGGTTATTGCAGCGAGATCCGCGTAAGCATCACCAGGGAAAACAGTATAATCGTAGAAGACAACGGTCGAGGAATTCCGGTAGACCTGCAGCCGCAGGTCGGCCGACCGGCGGTGGAGGTCGTGCTGACGATGCTTCATGCCGGCGGCAAGTTCGGCAGCGGGGGTTACAAGGTCTCCGGCGGGCTGCACGGGGTAGGCGTGTCGGTGGTGAATGCTCTTTCGGAGTGGCTTGAGGTTGAGGTGCGCCGTGACGCAAAGGTATGGCATCAGCGTTTTGAAAGAGGCATTCCCGTTACGGAGCTTGCAGTCATCGGCGCCTCGATTGAAACCGGAACAACCGTTAGATTCAAGCCCGACCCGGCCATTTTCGAAGAAACCGAATTTGTGCAGGAAAACCTTGCTCAACGCCTGCGCGAACTCTCCTTTTTAACCCCGGAAGTGAGCATTTCACTTTCTGATATAAGAACCGGCTCGGAACAGAGCTTCTTTCACAGCGGCGGAATAAAGGATTTCGTTCAGTACCTTAATAAGAGCCGCGAGGTAATCAACCCGGACCCCATATTCGTAACACGTCAACAGGGCGGGGTATGGGTAGAGGCCGCCCTGCAGTACCACGACGGCTACCTGGAAAATATTTTTTCGTATGCAAACACCATCAGAACCGTCGACGGAGGAACACACGAAGCCGGTTTCAAAACCGCCCTTACACGGGTTATAAACGAGTACGCAAGAAAATACGGGCTCTTGAAGAACGGCCTTGCTTTGGCTGGCGAGGACATCCGTGAAGGATTGACCGCCGTTATAAGCGTAAAGGTTCCGGAACCGCAATTCGAAGGACAGACCAAGACCAAGCTCGGAAATACCGAAGTTCGTGGCATAACCGACGCCGTGATGTCAGAGAGCCTTACGATCTTTTTTGAAGAAAATCCCGCTCTGGGCAAAAGGATAATAGAGAAAACCATATCGGCGGCGAGAGCGAGGGAGGCTGCACGGAAGGCGCGGGAACTTACCAGACGTAAGAGTCTTCTGGAAAGCGCCGCCCTGCCGGGGAAGCTCGCCGACTGCTCTGAAAGAGATCCGTCGATGACGGAGCTGTATATCGTTGAGGGCGATTCGGCGGGTGGCTCGGCGAAGCAGGGGAGGGACAGACGTTTTCAGGCTATCCTGCCTTTGCGCGGAAAGATTATAAACGTTGAAAAAGCAAGGTTTGACAAGATACTGGCCAACGCCGAAATCCGCGCACTTATCACAGCGCTGGGCACGGGTATCGGCGATGACTTTGATCTGGCGAAGGCGCGTTATCACAGACTTTTGATTATGACCGACGCCGACGTTGACGGCGCCCATATCCGCACGCTCTTGCTCACCTTCTTTTACCGGTACATGCGACAGCTTATCGAAGCCGGTTATGTGTATATCGCCCAACCGCCTCTTTACAGGGTTAAAAAGGGTAAGGAAATGGTGTACGCGTATAACGACGCCGAACTGAGCCGGCTGTTGGAAGAAATGGGGCGACAGGTCGGGATTCAGCGGTATAAAGGTCTTGGTGAGATGAATCCGGAGCAGTTGTGGGAAACGACAATGAACCCCGAAAACCGGGTGATTCTTCAGGTAGACCTTGCGGATGCGGTTGCCGCAGACGAACTGTTCAGCACACTTATGGGAGATAACGTAGAACCCAGGCGTGTATTTATTCAGACCAACGCCCGGTACGTGCGGAATCTTGATGTATAAAGCAGACAATCCGGCACGGAAGGCGCCGAAGGGCAAATCAGGGACTTAAACCAAAGATCAAAATGGTAAAAGATCACCACGGAGGCACAGAGAGCACTGAGAAGGAACTGAACACCATGAAATCATTTCGTTTCCTCCGTGTTCTCTGTGATTCTGTAGTAAAAATATTTGGTTCCGGCTCATCCGGGTTAAGAAAGGAGCCTTAATTATTGTTAGGTAAGGTCGTACCGATAGACATAAGGGAGGAGATGCGGCAGTCCTACCTGGACTACGCGATGAGCGTCATCGTAGGCCGCGCGCTGCCCGACGTTCGCGACGGACTGAAGCCGGTTCACCGCCGGATTCTTTACGCCATGCACGACATCGGGATGTCTCCTGACAAGCCCCACCGGAAATCGGCTTATATCGTCGGTGAAGTACTTGCGCGGTATCATCCGCACGGCGACACTGCAGTTTATGATGCCCTGGTGCGGCTGGCGCAGGATTTTGCCTGCAGGTATCCTTTAGTTGACGGGCACGGAAACTTCGGCTCGATTGACGGTGACGCAGCCGCCGCCATGCGGTATACGGAAGCGCGGCTGGCGCGCCTGGCGACCGAGATGCTCCGGGATATCGGCAAGGAAACTGTTGATTTTATTCCAAACTATGACGGTACCTCAAAGGAACCGTTGGTGCTGCCGGCCCGCGTGCCGAACCTTTTAATCAACGGTTCCTCCGGTATAGCGGTAGGCATGGCCACAAACATTCCGCCGCACAACTTGGGCGAGGCGATAGACGGTGTAACCGCGCTGATTGACAACCCTTTTATTGAGGAAGAAGAACTTATCAACATCATTCCCGGGCCGGACTTTCCGACGGGAGGGATAATACTCGGCAGGGGAGGGATACGCTCCGCATATACGACCGGGCGGGGGAGTATTACCGTTCGCGCCCGGGCGATTACGGAACTCCAGGGGACAAAAAACCGAATTATAGTTTCCGAAATCCCATATCAGGTAAATAAATCCCGTTTGCTCGAAAATATCGCCGAACTGGTAAGGGATCGGCGGATAGACGGAATAACCGACCTTAGAGACGAATCGGACCGCCGTGGGATGCGCATCGTAGTCGACCTGCGCCGGGACGTTGAGCCCCAGGTGGTTTTAAACCAGTTGTATAAACACACGCAGTTGGAGGACCATTTTGGAGTAAACCTGATTGCTCTTGTCGGCGGCCAACCCGAGACCTTAACCCTCAAACGGGTTCTGGAGCACTATCTCGACCATCAGAAGGAGGTCGTCACCCGGCGCTGTCAGTTCGAACTTCGGGAGGCGCGAACCCGTCGTGAAATAGTAGAAGGCCTGAACATCGCGCTGGCGAATATCGACGCGGTGGTGGCGCTCATCAAGGCGGCGGCGGATACCGACGAAGCGCGGCAGGGCCTCATGGAACGGTTCCAGCTTACCGAGCGCCAGGCGCAGGCCATTTTGGACATGAGGCTGCAGCGCCTGACCGGGCTGGAAAGAGAAAAGCTATTGGAAGAACTCAAAGCCCTGCAGGAAAAAATAAATTATCTTGAAGCGGTTCTTGCCGACGAAGCAAGGATACTGGACATCATTCGTGAAGAGCTTGTCGCGGTAAAACAGCGTTTCGGAGACCGCCGGCGCACCGAAATAAGTGAAGAGGAAGCAGAGTTTCGTCCGGAAGACCTGATACCCGACGAACAGGTGCTGGTCACCGTCACCTACCAGGGGTATATCAAGCGCCGGAGCCAGGCTAATTACAGGAGCCAGCACCGCGGCGGACGGGGGTCCACCGGGGTGGAACCGCGCAAGGAAGATTTTGTACGGCATTTGTTCGTTGCGGGTACCCATGATTACTTGTTGTTCTTCACCAACGCCGGGAAGGCGTACCGGCTCAAGGTCTACGAAATACCGGAAGCCGGGCGGCAGGCCCGCGGCACAGCCATCGTGAACCTGCTGCGCATCGGAACGGATGAGCGTGTAACGGCGGTGCTGTCCGTTAAAGAGTTTCTTCCCGACAGGTATGTTTTTCTGGTCACGAAGAACGGCGTGGTTAAAAAAGTGAACCTGAGCGCCTTTGCTTCCGTACGGCGCGACGGCATCACCGCCATAAACCTGAAGGAAGAAGACGACCTTGTCGCTGCGGCGATGACGAACGGCACGGATGAGGTCCTACTTGTTTCCCGCCAGGGGATGAGCATCCGTTTTGGCGAGGAAGAGGTTCGCGCGATGGGCAGAACGGCCCGCGGCGTTCGCGGAATAAGGCTGCGGCCGGGAGATTCAGTTGCCGGGATGATTGTTGTGGGCACCGCATCCGAAATCCTCCTGATAACGACCCGCGGATTCGGCAAGCGCACCCGTATAAAGAAGTTCCGCCGGCAGGCCCGCGGCGGGATAGGCTTGATCGCAACAAAACTGACCAAAACAAGCGGCGAGGTGTCGGGCGTCGAGGCCGTGAACCAGGACGAAGAGGTGATGGTGGTCAGCGCCGGCGGTACGGTGATCCGTCTGAAGGTGGGGGAGATCCCGATTTCCGGACGCCAGGCGAGAGGTGTGACCGCGATGAGGTTGGACCCGAAGGAGACGGTGGCGGCCCTGACCAAAGTCACCGAGGAAGAATAAGCTGCAGAACGGTTCTTTCGGCAAAAGAAGCACAGATCGTTTTCAGCGTTAAATCTCAGAGGAGTTCACCATGCAGGCGGCGGCCGCTCCAAATGAAGAATAACGCATTTTCTGAAGAGACCGAGGGCGTTTAGAAATGAGCTGTGAGAAGTCGGAGAGACGCAAGATACTTTTAGCTACGGACGGGTCAGAAACCTCGAAGAAAGCGGCGGCTTTTGCCGCCGGCCTGATCGAAGGTGTTTCCGACCTCGTTATAACCGTTATTACTGTTATAACAGTGCCCAAAAGTTATTACAGCAGGCGGTTATACTGGGCCGCAAAGGAAAGGCCATCGGAAGCGGAAGAGATTAAGAAGCTTTTCTTGGAGGAAGCGCAGCGCATCCTCCAAGAAACAACGGGTATACTGAGCCGTCGCGGAATAAAGACGAATACCGTCGTCAGAGAGGGAGACCCGGCGGAGGAGATTGTGAAGTGCGCTCAGGAAATCGGCGCCAACCATATCGTTATGGGGACGAGGGGTATGGGAAACGTTATGGAGTTCTTTCTGGGAAGCGTGGCGCGGAAGGTCGTGCACCTTTCAGCGGTACCGGTTTCCCTGGTGAAATAATTCACTTTTATGTTGCTTTTTAAGGAATTACGGATATAAAATTACCGTGTGGAAAAAGTCATACGTAGAATTTTTCACGGAGCGACAATGGGGGAAGCGTCGATACGTGTAGATGTGGTATAAGGGTCCGGTTTATTTGGGGAGGAAAGAGTCGTGGAAAAGGGAACCTGGGTGGTAAAAAAAGGGCTGGCCGAGATGCTCAAGGGCGGCGTGATTATGGACGTAACCACACCGGAACAGGCCAAGATTGCAGAAGAAGCCGGCGCCTGTGCGGTAATGGCTCTGGAGCGCGTTCCGGCGGACATCCGGGCGGCCGGCGGAGTCGCCAGGATGGCCGAGCCGACGGTAATACTTAAGATAATGGAGTCCGTTTCCATCCCGGTAATGGCCAAGGTGCGTATCGGTCATTTTGTGGAGGCCCAGATAATTGAGGCGCTGGGCGTTGATTATATCGACGAGAGCGAGGTGCTCACCCCGGCCGACGAGAATCACCACGTCGACAAGCACGCTTTTAAGGTGCCGTTTGTCTGCGGGGCGCGCAATCTCGGCGAGGCGTTACGGCGTATAGCCGAGGGCGCCGCGATGATTAGGACCAAGGGTGAGCCGGGCACCGGTAACGTAGTGGAGGCCGTCCGCCATATCAGGATGGTGATGGGCGAGATCCGGCACCTCCGGGGAGTGCCCCGGGACGAACTGATGAAGGAAGCAAAAGATAAAGGAGCGCCGTACGAGCTTATGCTCGAAGTTGCCGAATCGGGACGCCTACCGGTTGTAAACTTTGCAGCGGGGGGGATAGCCACCCCGGCGGATGCGGCCATGATGATACAGCTTGGCGCGGACGGCATCTTTGTCGGGTCGGGTATTTTTAAATCCAAGGATCCGGTGGCAAGAGCCCGCGCCATTGTCGCCGCTACCACGTATTACAACGACCCCAAGATGCTGGCCGAGGTGTCCAAGGATCTCGGCGAGGCGATGCCCGGTCTGGAGATTTCAACGATTCTTGCGCATGAGCGTATGCAGGATCGCGGCTGGTAACGGATGAAGGTCGGGATACTTGCGCTGCAGGGGGCTTTCCGGGAGCACAAGTGGGCGCTCGAAGCACTCGGGGTGGACACGTGTCTGGTTGTAAAACCGGACGATATCCAGGCATGCGAAGCCCTTGTTATTCCCGGAGGGGAAAGTACGACCATCGGGCGGCTTCTTGATGTTTTCGGCCTGAAGGAGCCGTTGCTTCAAAGAACGCAGGCCGGGATGCCGTTGTTAGGGACGTGCGCCGGGATGATCCTCCTGGCGAAGGAGATCGAGGGTTCTGCGCAAACCAGGCTGGGGCTCCTTGACGTTACCGTCCGCCGCAATGCTTTCGGCCGTCAAGTCGAAAGTTTCGAGGCCGACCTTGATATTCCCGTACTCGGGGAGGATTCATTCCCGGGGGTGTTTATAAGGGCGCCTTATATAACAAGGATTGGGCCGGAAGCAGAGGTACTTTGTCGATGGGAAAATAAAGTGGTGCTTGTTCGGCAGGGAAGGGTCCTGGCGGCGGCGTTCCACCCCGAATTGACCGGGGACCGGCGGCTGCACGAATTCTTTCTTACCCTGGCCGGAGAATAGTTCAACCGCCAAGACGCCAAGAAAACTATGATAAAAAGGTTAAGACTTTAGCCCAGGTTGATATATTTAAGGCCCGTCGCTTGTATTAGGGGTTTTTGACGTTAAGATCTGCTTAAGATGGTACAAAAAAATAACAACAGAGACATATAGCACACGGAGGGGGAGAACCAAAATCAAAATAGGGGTGTTCAAATTTATTTAGCCTTGATATTTTTAATTCCCTGTGAACCTGTGCCTCTGTGTTGAAATATTTTGGGTTCCGGCTTGTCCGGGTTAGGGAACGACGACGTCCCTTCTAAGGGACGCTTTTATTATTCTTTTCAAAAATTAATACTGAAATTTAACGTGAAATGGTAATTTAACTGTTTTCAAATATTCATTTTCTTGCCATGGCGTTCTTGGCGTCTTGGCGGTTCAATTATTTTTAGGGAGGTTTGACAATAAACAAATGGCCCAGAAGACACGACTTTTTATCCCCGGCCCAACCCCGATTCCTCAGGCGGTCACCGAGGCGATGGCCCGGCCCCTTATTGGGCACCGGACAAAGGACTTCGCCGATCTATACGCACGGCTGGAAAAGAATCTGCAGCAGATTTTCCGCACGGAAAACGAGGTATACATCCTTACATCTTCAGGCTCCGGAGGAATGGAAGCGGCGGTAGCGAATGTTGTAAACCCCGGAGACAGGGTTTTGGCGCTCGTAACAGGAAAGTTCGGGGAGCGTTTTGCAGAGCTTGCCCAGGCCTACGGCGCGAAGGTGGATGCGCTGGAGTTCGGCTGGGGAAACCCGGTGGATCTCGGCCAGGTGGAGAAAAACCTGAGGGCGGAAAGATATAAGGCGGTATTGGCGACGCATAACGAGACCTCAACCACGGTGACAAACGATATTAAAGGCATCGGAGATTTAACACGCCGGTACGGGGCGCTGCTGCTGGTGGACGCCGTGTCAAGCCTGGGCGGGATGGAAATATGCGCCGACGAGTGGGGTATAGACATGCTGGTGACCGCTTCCCAGAAGGCGTTGATGGTCCCGCCGGGACTGGCGATGGTGAGTGTCAGCCGCCGGGCCTGGGAGATGATAAAGGAAACACGGTCGCCGCGGTTCTATTTCAGTCTGCCGGCCGCAAAGAAATCCCTGGAGAAATACAACACGCCGTACACGCCCGCGGTACCGTTTTTTGTCGGCCTGGACGTGGCGCTTGACATGATTCTGTCCGAAGGGTTGTCCGTTGTTTATAATCGCCATCGCACTTTTGCCGCGGCGGTGCGGGAAGCGGTAAAGGCCATGGGGCTCAAGCTCCTTGCTCCGGAAGCGTGTGCCTCGTCGGTTGTAACGGGTGTATGGGCGCCCGAGGGTATGAACGCCGATGATTTCCGGAAAGGCCTAATGAACGATTTCGGGATTCTGCTTGCCGGGGGACAGTCCCAGTTGAAAGGGCGGATCTTCAGGATATCCCACATGGGATATATCGATGCGGTGGATATTTTGGGAGCCATTGCAGCGATAGAGATAGCGCTGCAACGCTCCGGTCTTCCAGTAACGCTGGGCAGCGGTGTTGCTGCGGCCCAGGCGGTTTTCGCGGGAGGGGACAAGATTGTATAAGGTACTGGTTACAGACGGGGTTGCCCCCGAAGGACTTGCGGTGCTTGAGGGGGCGCAGGACGTGGAGGTGGAGATCAGGCCGAAGATTTCTCCGGAGGAACTCTTTGAAATAATCCCGGAATACGACGCCCTGATTGTCCGCAGTGCGACGAAGGTTACGGCAACGGTCCTGGATAAGGCGAAAAGACTTAAGATCATCGGGCGGGCCGGCGTAGGGGTCGATAACATCGATGTCCGGTCGGCCACCGCGCGGGGGATCATCGTAGCCAACGCCCCCGGCGGAAACACCATCGCCGCCGCGGAACACACCGTAGGGATGATGCTTTCTCTTGCCCGAAACATCCCCGAAGCAAGCACCCGCATGAAGACCGGGGAATGGGACAAAAAGTCGTTCGTGGGCGTAGAGCTCCGCAACAAAACTCTAGGGGTGATCGGGATCGGCCGCATCGGGTCGGAAGTCGCAAAAAGGGCGCAGGCGATGGAAATGGAAATAATGGCATACGACCCGTACATCACCGAGGAACGGGCCAAAGACCTGGGCGTGCGCGTGGTGCCCCTCGAGGTCCTTTTACGCGAGGCAGATTTTATAACCGTGCATATGCCTATGAGCAAGGAAAGCTACCACTTGCTTGATAAAAAGGCGTTTGACTTAATGAAACCCGGTGTGCGCATAATCAACTGCGCCCGGGGCGGAATCATAGACGAAAACGCGCTTTACGAGGCGCTTAAATCCGGAAAAGTGGCCGGGGCGGCCCTGGACGTTTTTGAAAAGGAACCCCTTACCGAGAGCCCGCTTTTTGCCCTGCCGAACGTGGTGGTAACCCCGCATCTGGGTGCGTCAACGATTGAAGCACAGCTTGGCGTCGCGGAGGTTATCGCCGAGGAAATCCTGGTGGCCCTGCGCGGCGGTTTTGCCCGCAACGCGGTGAACGTACCGTTTGTCAGGCCGGAGGTGCTTGCGGAAATCGGGCCGTTCTTCGGCTTGGCGGAGAAGCTCGGCAGTTTTGCGGCGCAGTTGACCAGCGGAAGGATTAACCTCGTTGAAACCCGGTTCAGCGGGGAAATCGCCCGGCATGATGTCAGTTTGCTTACCACCGCGGTACTCAAGGGTGTTTTGAGCACTGCCCTGCAGGAGGCGGTTAACTTTGTCAGCGCGAGCGATGTGGCCAAAAAACGGGGGATACGGGTGACCGAAACCCGGCAGGAAGAAGAAGAGGACTACGTCAGCCTGATAAATGTGCGGGTTACGGCGCCGGAGGGCGATCACACGCTTTCAGGCACGCTTTTGCGCGGGAAGGAACCCCGGCTGGTTTCCGTCGACGGATACCGCGTGGATGCCATACCGGAGGGATACATGCTGTTTATTCCCCACATGGACAGACCCAGGATCATCGGGCGGGTAGGGAACCTTATCGGGGCGCACGACATCAATATCGCGTCGATGCAGGTCGGGCGAAAGGTGATTGGGGGTCCGGCGGTGATGCTGCTGGGAGTAGACAGCCCGGTACCTGCGGAAACGCTGAAGGAAATCGCCAAGGACGACGGAATTATGGAAGTAAAATTGATCAGTCTTTAGAAACCGTAGGCAGTAGATAGTAGTCAGTAGGCAGAATGGAGAAGTAAAAACAAAGGGAAAGAGCAATTTTTCTATTTCTTGATTCTTGGCGTTTTGGCGGTGGATCCTTTTTTCGGAGGGGGAAATAAATGCTCGACCTTAAATTCATCCGCCGAAATCCGGAAATCGTGCGCGAATCGCTTAAAAGGCGCGGGTACGATGAAAGGGTGGTCGAAGAAATTCTTCAGGCGGACGGCGCATGGAGGGGAAAGCTCGCGTCGCTTGAACAGCTTAAGAACCGGCGAAATACCGTATCCGAAGAAGTCGGCCGTCTGAAGAAAGCCGGGCAGGATGCGGAGGCGCTGGTGGCCGAGATGCGGGTCACGGGCGAGCAGATAAAGAAACTGGAGACCCTGGTGCGTGAACTGGAAGGCGGCATCAGGGACACCGTCCTCAGCGTTCCGAACATCCCGCACCCGGCGGTTCCCTTCGGGCGGGACGAGAGCGAAAACCCGGAGATCAGCCGCTGGGGAACTTACCGCGATTTTAATTTCACCCCGCGGCCGCATTGGGAGATCGGGGAAATCAACGGCATCCTCGATTTTGAACGGGGCAGCAAGGTATCAAGCGCGCGTTTCACCTTCTACCGGGGCCTGGGCTCGGCGCTCGAGCGCGCATTGATTAATTTCATGCTCGACCTTCACACCCGGGAGCACGGATACACAGAAATCTTTCCCCCTTTCCTGGTTAATTCCGCAAGCATGACGGGCACGGGTCAGCTTCCGAAGTTCGCCGAGGAGATGTTCAAGGTTGAAGGTAGGGACTATTATTTAATTCCCACGGCTGAAGTGCCGGTCACCAACCTGCACCGGGACGAGATATTGAACGGCGGGGACCTGCCGCGGAAGTACGCGGCGTACAGCGCCTGTTTCAGGGCGGAGGCGGGAGCGGCGGGGAAGGATACAAGGGGGCTTATCAGACAGCACCAGTTCAACAAGGTGGAGCTGGTTAAGTTTTGCCGCCCGGAGCAATCCGACGAAGAGCTGGAAAAACTGCTGCGTGACGCCGAAGAGGTCCTGAGACGCCTGGAACTGCCTTACCGGGTAATAACGTTGTGCACCGGGGACCTGGGATTTGCGGCCGCGAAAACATATGACATCGAGGTCTGGCTGCCGAGTTTTGCCCTATACAGGGAAATCTCCTCCTGCTCAACCTTTACAGACTACCAGGCGCGGCGGGCAAACATCCGCTACCGGCCCGCCCCGCGGGCGAAGGCCGAGTTCGTGCATACCTTAAACGGTTCCGGTCTGGCTGTGGGACGTACGCTTGCAGCGGTGCTCGAAAATTACCAGGAAGAAGACGGATCGGTGATTGTCCCGAATGTCCTCAGGCCCTACCTCGGTGGGTTGGAACGCATAAAAACCCTCTGATAATAACTTTTTCCGGCCCTCCGCCTTTATAAAAAAGATGGCTCACTTCCAAAAGACTTGCTCATCTATAAGTGTTCTCCCAACATTTAATCCCGAATTGTAAGCCGATTGTAATCCCTTTTTATTCCCGGAATCGTTATAATGGAACAAGGATCGCGGTACAAGTTTTAACTTTTTTCTTTTGGGGAGATGACGAATAAATGACCCTTAAACACCTGTGCATGAAAGGGATATACATTCTGTTTCTATGTGCTGTAACGGCTGTTGCAGGGTGCGGCCGCCAGACGTCGGTGAAACCGGAAAACGGGACCGCACCGGACGAGAACCGGCAGACGCAACAAATTCAGCCGTTGCCGGAAAAAAGGAACGAGGTAGCCGGGGTTGAGGTCATATCCGGAGGGGGAACGATCAGGGAAGGCATGCGCACCCTGGCATCGTTTACCGTCAAAGACGGGACGTTCGGTTACTCGCGGGGTCGGCTGATTTCTCCGGACGGATGCTGGATCGCCTTTGAAGCGACAAAAGAAGGCCGCACACAAGGATTGTGGGTGGCGGCGCTGGACGGTTCCGCAGGAAGACTGCTTTGCCGGGTAGGGGAGAAGGAGCACGCGGACGGGACGCTGCTGATACAAATGTTGGGATGGACAGAAGACGGCCGGGTCGTATTCACCCGCCAGGGTACGCAACCGGACGGGGAACACAAGGGACAACGCGGCATATCCTTGCGCGCGGCTTCACCGGGCGGGGGAGAAGCGCAGGAAGCGGGCTGGCTTCCCGTGGCTCACGGCACGGTCCGGCAGGTGGAGTTTTTGCCGGAAAGGGACGGCGTATTTGTCCATGTTTCCGGGCCGGGTTCCTTGTGGCGTCTTGACGTCAACAGCGGGCAGAGGACGCTTTTGGCAGATGAGCTGCCCTCTTATGACGGTCTTTTTCTCCCGCGGTTATCTCCCGCCGGGGACTGCTTTTTATACGAATTGTACGAACAGGATAAAAAAGGCATATTCCGGCTGGGCATCGACGGCAGCGGCGAAAAAGGTGAAGAAAGACCCTTCGCGCCGAGCGGCGATAGCTGGAATTTCTACCCGCGGTTTTCTCCTGACGGCCGCCACGTCGTGTATTACGCGGCACCGCGTAAAACCGGCGCAACGGGCCTGAACGCGGGAGATTACGACCTTTCGCCGATGGAGGACGGTCCGGCGCCCGTTGCCGCCGCGGCGCATCTTGCCGATTCCGGCGGGAGGGTTATCGCCAGCCTGACCGTACCGGACGCAAAGCTCGGTAATATCGCCTGGGCGGAGGACGGCAGGCACCTCGCCTATGTCGCCGGAAGAACCGGGAGCGATAATAATTCGGAAGTGGTACCGGGCATACCGGTAATGGAGGATCAGTCGATCTGGCTTGCCGACCTGCGGGGGAAGGCCGGGAAGGTTGCCGATGTGCCCGAAGGCGGAGAAATATACATCGTCAAGATTACCGCCGATACGGTGTATTACCATGTTACGAACGGGGACAAGAGCACGCTGTGGGCAGCCCGCGAAGACATCCGGCCGACCGAGATTACCCCGGCCGGAAGGTGGGAGTTTATTAGCCCCACGCCCTCCCTTGGCGACCGGTTCTTTCTCTGCCGGCGTACCGCAGGCGGTAAGCAGGATGTTTATCTGGTGGACGGTGACGATGCGGGCCGGATAACAGTGGACGGCAGCCCGAAAGCGGAACTCAGGACGGAGAACAAGCGGCTTATATATGTGGCCGCACAAGACGGTGCTCAAGGCGAAAGGCTTGTGGTGTCGGAACTCGCCGTGGAGTAGAAACCGGAAATGCCGGGAAAGCGAGCCGCGTCCCGGGCCGCGTTCCCTTTGAGAATCAAGAGGGGGAATGACGAAGAGGAAGGAGCTGGAACCCTTCCTCTTCGCACGTTTATAGGCAGTTTAACGTCGTGCCGGGGACCGTCTTTGACAGCCTTCCTTGCAATGTGCCACAGCCCGGAGCATATAGCGTTTCCTCAGCACCGCCATCCCTCCCGTTTCACATCGTGTAACTATTTAGCCGCTTAGCGTTTCTCTGACGGAACGCGACGACCGACCTGAATAGTTACCACATCGTTGTACCGCTATTAATAATATAGGCGCTTTGACGCCTATGATAAAGTATTTCCTTCAGGGAATATTTGTCACAAGATTTAGACTCCTTTTTATTTGAGGCTAAAGCAGCACCCGCCAAGGGTATGCGGCTTTGTGGCCGAAAAAATGCTTCTTGAACCCGCCGAGAAGGCTTGTTATAATTGTTATAACAGTTAATACGTAAAGCGGGTGGACCATGGAAATACGCAAGATTTTTCGCGCCGGGAACAGCTTTGTAATATCTCTTCCACAAAAAATTTTGCAGGAAATGAAGCTAGAGGAAGGCAGTCAGGTTGCTCTTACCGTAAACGCCGGGAAAAGGGAAATCGTTATAAAGCCTGTCGTTAACACTGCGATGACGCAGATTACCGGTGACTTTGCCAGACAGGTCGAAGCGTTCCTGGACGAGTATGCCGGGGTGTTAAAGGACTTAAAAAATGAAACCCCTGACCGTTGAAAAGGTACTGTACCTGCACCATCGCATTATTTCAAGAACCGGAGGTCAGCACGGCGTGCGCATTCCGGCCTTCCTGGACAGGGCGGTCGGCCGTCCGTTCACCCAGGTGCGCGGGAGGGACGTTTATCCTTCCGACGTTGACAAGGCGGGAATACTCCTTTGCGGTCTCATTGCGGGCAGGTGCTTCCGCAACGGTAACAAACAGACCGCCGTGGCCGCGGCGCTGTTGTTTTTGGATAGTTCCGGGCTGCGCCTGAAAGACGCCGCGGGCCTGGATGTCTTGGTTTCCGAAGTCGCGAAAGGCCGCCGCGGTTGGCGCGATGTCGCGGAATGGCTGCGGGAGCGCGCGGAGGAAAAGACAAAACCTGCCGCCGAGGAAAGTTAAGGGTTGCATGCGGCTAAGAGGGGCCGTAAGGCGCCGCGGCACTCAAAAAATTGGCTGCGGCCTTTACGAGGAGCGCATTGACACCGTACAACGCCCTATGCTATATTTATGGTTGCACGGAGGGGTGTCCGAGCGGTTGAAGGAGACGGTCTTGAAAATCGTTGAACCCTTCGTGGTTCCGTGGGTTCGAATCCCACCCCCTCCGCCATTTGCGAAGTTAGAGGCCAGAGGTTGGAGGTTGGACGGCAGAGGCTGGAATTCGCGCCGCGAATTCCCTTACACGATAGGTTTAAGCGGAGAGATGGCCGAGCAGGTCGAAGGCGGTCGCCTGCTAAGCGACTATAGGGAGCAATAAACTCTCTATCGCGGGTTCGAATCCCGCTCTCTCCGCCATTAATTCGGAAGCAAGAGGCAGGAAGTCGGAATAGAGGAAGAGACCGGCGCGGCCGGTTGTTACGAAATGATTCTTGTATCCGATGTCTTGCCTCTGACATCTGAAACGCGCCCGTGGCTCAATGGATAGAGCGACAGACTACGGATCTGTAGGTTGGGGGTTCGACTCCCTCCGGGCGCGCCATAAATTTCGGAAGCAAGAGGCAGGAAGTCGGAGGTCGGAATAACGGATGGAACCGGTGTGGCCGGTTCCTACGAAATAATTCTTGCATCCGACATCTTGCCTCTGATATCTGAAATGCGCCCGTAGCTCAGGAGGATAGAGCAGCGGTTTCCTAAACCGCGTGCCGGGGGTTCGAGTCCCTCCGGGCGCACCATTTGAGAAGCTGGAAGTGAGAGGTTAGAGGTGGGAGTGTCTAAGGCAGGAATTCGCATAATGCGGATTCCTTTTTAAAGACGGCAGCCGCTCACGCGGCACTGACCGGGAAGGTATGAACTTGGGTGATGGGCCGGGGTTAGAATTACACGAGGCTTTTATGCGCGAAGCCTTGAAGGAGGCCGAAAAGGCTTACGCCCTCGGAGAGGTGCCCGTAGGGGCCGTGGTGGTGGCCGACGGCGCAATTATCGCCGAGGGGCATAACCTGCGCGAAAGCGTCAACGACGCCGCGGCGCACGCCGAGATCCTCGCGATGCGGGAAGCGGCGCAAAAACGCGGTGACTGGCGGCTCGAAGACGCCACCGTTTACACCACGGTGGAGCCCTGCCCGATGTGCGCCGGCGCGCTGGTTCAGTTCCGCGTCAAGACCGTTGTATACGGTGCGGTGGACCCTAAGGCGGGGGCCGCAGGCTCGATTGTAAACCTTCTTCAAGAGCCGCGGTTCAACCACCAGGTGGAAGTGATCCCGGGGGTACTGGAAACCCAGTGCCGGGAAATCATGCAGCGGTTCTTCCAGAACCTGCGCAAGAAAGAGTAGTATAATTTTTAAAGCAGATTAACCACAGAGATACAGAGCACACGGAGGCGGAAAGCCCGAAAAGGGGTATTCATTTTATTTAATCTTGTAATTTCTGTTCTCTGTGAACTCTGAGCCTCGGTGGTGAAATTACGACCATAAACCGGAGAGATGGCTGAGTGGTTGAAGGCGCTCGACTCGAAATCGAGTAGGCGGCCTAACAGCTGCCTCGTGGGTTCAAATCCCACTCTCTCCGCCAGATCAATAATAACAAGACAAGGGGTTTCGCGGTTTTGGAAGCGAAGCCTTTATTTTTAAGCTATTGGTTTACAATTTGTAAAGTATATGTTACAATTATTAAGGCAATAATGTAACATAGGTGAGGGAAGTTGGCTATTATTGATAAAGACAGGTTGCTCAAGGTTTTATTTTCTTTCAACCCCTGGTGGATTACAGGAACCGTACCCAAAGAATCGACCAGGCCGGTCAAGCGGTTTGCTTACTCTGAGGCGTACAAGATCCTTACCCATCCGACAATTCGTCGTTCCGTTGTTCTATCTGGTGCGAGGCGGGTGGGGAAGACCACCATATTGTATCAGCTTATTGAGGAAATGTTGAATCAGGGTATCCATGCCAAGCGCGTTTTATATGTCTCTTTTGACCACCCGGTATTAAAATTTTGCACTTTCGAAGAAATCCTTAACGCCTATGAACAAAACGTCTCCGGCAGCAACGAAAACCTGTATTTATTCTTTGATGAAGTTCACTACGCCGGACAGTGGGATCTTTGGATTAAGTATCTTTATGACCATCATAAAAGCTGCAAGGTTATTGCCACCGGCTCTGCCAGCCCCATCCTGGCTGCTCATACGGCTGAAAGCGGGGTAGGCAGATGGACGATAATTAAGATTCCGACCCTGTCGTTTTACGAGTACTGTGAACTTGTAGGAGTAAAAGATCTGCCCGAGCTGCCGAAGAAGTTAAAACCGAGCCAATTAGCGATTCTTCCTGCAAATAAATTGGCAGAACTTATGCATTCACTCATGATGCTACAAAAACATTTCCACAGGTATCTTTTATTAGGCGGTTTTCCTGAAATCGCGTTATCCGACGATGTTCCTTTTGCGCAAAGAGTTCTCAGGGAAGACGTTGTTGACAAGGTGTTGAAGAGGGATTTAACCGTTTTATTCAACGTCCGAAACATAGCCGAACTTGAAAAAGTGTTTTTGTATTTATGTATTCATTCCGGCGGGCTTATTACCATTGATACCATTGCCAAAGAAATCGGCGGTGTGGCAAGGCAGACGGTCTCAAACTATTTGAATCTATTGGCGGCCGCTAACTTGATCTATATCAGCAATCCGGTCGAGATAGGCGGCAAGAAGGTATTGAAATCAAAACCTAAAGTGTATATCGCGGATGCGGCTATCCGGAATGCGGTTCTAATGCTGGAGGATGTTCTTTCCGACCCTGAAGAAATGGGCGTTATGGTGGAAACCGCGGTATACAAACATGTTGCTTCCTTCTACTACCGGCAGCAGACACGGGTCGGCTATTACAAGCAGACGGGGAAACGCGAAAAGGAAATTGATATAGTTGTGGATTACCCGATGCTCGGAAGGCTTCTAATCGAAGTAAAATACAGGGAAGACCTTAGAATAGGCCCAAGAGAAGCAATTGTAGAATTGTCGAACGACATGAATACCGCTGCTGCCATGGTGATTACAAAACGAGCGGAAGACTATGGTTTACTCGGTGCAGAAACCAGGGTTCCCATTGTTAAGATCCCCGCATTTGCATTTCTTTATATGCTTGGGCATGCCGAGAAACAGGGATATCTGCTTCCAAATTCATCTCGCAAACATTAAAACCACAAAATTTACACGAACGGGCATAAATTGCCGTCTCTTAAGTAACTGCTGAAAACCAAGACCCGTGATAAAATCTAAGATGGATTTATAAAAATGATACGGGGGCGCGCACGCTCTGGATAGAGAACGCGGACGGCACCGGCGCCTATCCCGTCAAATCCGCCGGTAAAGGCGTATACCGCCCGGCATGGTCGAAGGACGGAGAACATATCCTATACGTACGGGATAACGCGCTGTGGGTAGTCGGGACTGACGGCGGGAGGCCGGAAAGGGTAGTGGGTCCGTTTCCCGAAGAGAAGGATCTGTTTGGTTACTACGGCTTCGTTTCGTACGACGATTTCGATTGGTTCCAGCCGTAACGTGTCGGAGGTGGAAGACTCTGTGTAAAAAGCGGATGTGCCGGAAAGCGAGCTCTTAACGAAAATCATGTTTCCCTTGAAGTAAAAAAAGCAACTTTTCCACAGGTCAGCACCACATTTATCCACAACAAGGCAAAAACGTAATTTGCTGTACGATAAAAAACGGGGGATTCCTACACGGAATCTCTTTTGCTTGGGTGGCCTGCGAGGTATGCCCGAGTAAGTTATAAAAAAATAAAAAATCAGGCTTTCGCCCGAGCATCCTTTTGGTGTATAATTAATATTTGAGCACAATTACCCTAATTTTACACGAGGCTTATATAAGCATGTTATCACAGCAGGAATCAAATGTCAATAGGTATTTCAAATTTTTTGGCGGGAGGGTCGTTGATGGGTGATTTTCATGAAAACATGCGGGTGGAAACCGCGTACCTGGATAAAACGCTGGCCGTCATCAGACGGGAAGTGGAGATGGAAGCCGCGGCGCTGGCGGAAAGAAAGAGCGAACTGATCGCTCTAAGAAAAGAAATGTATGAGAACACGGTTCATTTTACGAATGATTTTACGAGGCTGACGGAGATCAACCAGTACCTCTCCGAAGCCAATTATAAGGCTGCGAGTTACAGCATCAGACTGAAACGTGCGGAAATATACCGGTCAATGATAAGCTCGCCTTACTTCGGAAGGTTCGATTTCGCGGTAGACGGGACAACCACAAGGGAAAAGGTTTATGTCGGTCTCCATAATGTTATCGACCCCAAAGAAGGCGCCATCCTGGTGTACGATTGGCGGGCGCCGATTTCCGGCGTGTTTTACCGTTATGAACCCGGCAGGGCGTCGTACACCGCTCCTGCCGGCGAGATCCCGGGCGAGGTCCTGCTGAAAAGGCAGTACAAGATTAAAGACTCCAGACTGAAATACTTTTTTGACTGCAGCATCCGGATTAACGATGAAATCCTGCAGCAGGTATTGAGCGGCCACGCGTCGGCGAAGATGCGGAACATCGTTGAGACCATCCAGAGGGAACAGGATGCGGTCATCAGGGACACCGAAAACGAGCTTCTGATTGTGCAGGGTGTGGCGGGAAGCGGCAAGACCTCCGTCGCCCTGCACCGGGTCGCCTTCCTGCTCTATGAAGGCCTGAATTCAAAGCTCGGATCCAACAACGTCATCGTTATTTCTCCCAATGCGGTTTTCAGCAGGTATATTTCCGGCGTCCTGCCCGAGCTCGGCGAGGAGAACATAGAGCGGACGACCTTTGAAGATATCGCAGGCAGGGTTTTGGGAGGCCGGATAGCGGCGGAAACCAGGAACGAGCAGCTCGAGTGTTTGATCGGTTCCCGAAACAGCGGGGAAGGGGTTATTAGGAGACAAAGCATTGAATTTAAAGGGTCGAGGACGTTTACTCAGATTCTCGAGAGGTTGATACGGCATTTTAAACGGCACATGGTTCCCTTCAAAGATGTTTACTTTGATGGAAAAACGCTTTTTACCGGGCAGCAACTGAAAAACCTTTTCCTGAACGATAGAACAGGCGCGCCCGCGGTAAAACTTCTTAAGCGAATTGAGAAGAAGATACTGGAGGCGGTCCGGCCGTTACAGAAGCAAAGGCTTGAAAAGATCGAGCAAATAGTGAAAAAAAACCCCGAGCATCAATTGGAAATAAAGTCTTTCAGCAGGCTTCTTGCGATGAAGGAAAACAGAAGGTTTGCGGAACGGCTGCACAGGTTTACCGAGATCGACTATCTGGACCTGTATAAACTGCTTTTTAACGACCGGGAGCTTTTAAACGGGCTCGCCCGGGGTCTGGAACTGCCCGGGGCCGTGGAAGAGATAATCTCGCGGACAAGGGACTGCCTTGAGAAGGGCAGGGTGGAGTATGAGGACTGCGCCCCTGTCCTGTACCTCAAGCTGAGGCTTGAGGGAAGCGGTGGGTATCCGGAAATCAGGCAGGTGGTCGTAGACGAGGCGCAGGATTATTACCCGCTGCAGTACGAGGTTTTCAACCTGCTGTTCGGGGATGCGCGGTATACCGTATTGGGCGATGTCCACCAGGCTGTTGAAAAGGATGAGGACCCCTCGCTGTACAACGTTGTGAGCGACATTTTCCGCAAGAGCCGGACGGTAAAGATATTTTTGAATAAGAGTTACAGGGCCTCTTTCGAAATCAACGCCTTCACAAACAAGCTGCTGGACAATAAGCCGGACCTCGTCCCATTTGAGAGGCACGAGGCCGAGCCGGTGGTGGTGTCTGCGGTGACGCCCGAGGCGCTCGATGCGGCTGTTGAGCGTGACATCGCCTTTTGTCTGGAAGAGGGCTGCGAGTCCGTCGCTGTGATATGCAAGACCCGGAAAGAGGCGGAGCAGCTGTATGAGAAGCTAAGTAAATCAATGGATATTACCCTCATCGGCGGCAATGAAGACGAAATCGGCGGGGGCGCTTTGGTTATCCCTGTCTACTTGGCCAAAGGTCTTGAATTTGACGCGGTCCTTGTATACGGCGTTTCCAGGGATAATTATGCGGGCGAGCTCGACCGGAGGCTGCTGTATGTAGCCTGTACGAGGGCGCTCCACCGGCTGACGCTTTATTATACCGGTGAAATCAGCCCGTTTATCGCCGCAGCCGTTGACGCTTGCACCAATCCCGTTCCGGCAAAATATTATGTTGATAATTGAAATTGTAAAGGTGAGATTTCTATGCCGGTAGCCCTTGAAGATGTTCAACACGATCTGTTATTAATTATTACTTTGGCGCTTGTAATTTTTTTTGCCGTTGGGCTTTCAGAAATACACCCAATTTTCGGGCCGATAATTATTGGATAATAGTGAAGAAACCGAGGGGGAGTCCCCGCAATGTCGCCAGACCAGCTAAACGCCTTAATAGAAAAAGTCATGGAACAGCTGGGGCCGGGGGGCGGCGGAAATAAAGACAGCCCTAAAACAAATAAAAATTTGGTCTTGACGCCGACACACATTTTAGTAATAGCGGCTATTTTAGGGGGGGTATTGAAGGTTCATTCGATTTTGTTAGACGATACCCAATCGGTGCAAATACTTCTTACGGGCTCATTGAAACGGAAGACCGCGTTAGATAAGATGCTGGATCAGATTGGGCCCATGTCGTTTGACCAAGTGGCGAGGGCCTTATTAGATCACTACGGGGTTTAAAAGCCCGGTATGATTAGCGACAACGATAAGAGCGGGTTTCGCGATGGGTGCGGAACCCGTTCCTTTTTTTACTAATGCTTCGGCATCAGGCTGTTTGTTGTATAATTAAGCATAAACACCATTGAGCCATGTTTTTGCTGAATGCTTTTTTCAGGTCATATCTTTTTTACCGACAGGCTTTTCCGTCCGGAGTCTCATCGCGTCCGATAAAACAGTTGTGCCCCGGACAATTCCGTTATAAAATACCAGAGTTGCAGCGTTTTACAAGTGAACCGGCGTCCCGAGCCTATTCCGGCGGACAGCCGGCGATGGAAAGGGTTATCATGCCACGGGATAAGAATATGATTCGAAACCTGGCCATCATCGCCCACGTCGACCATGGGAAGACCACCCTGGTCGACGGGATGCTGAAACAAAGCGGCGTTTTCCACGAAAAGCAGGTGGTGGCGGACCGGGTGCTCGACCGCATCGACCTGGAGCGCGAGCGCGGCATCACGATCATGGCCAAGAACACCGCGGTTTTCTACGGGGCGTACAAGCTTAATATCGTCGACACTCCCGGCCACGCCGATTTCGGCGGGGAGGTGGAGCGGATCGTCCAGATGGTTGACGGGGTGCTCCTCCTTGTCGACGCGTTCGAAGGTCCGATGCCGCAGACACGTTTTGTGCTGCGGAAGGCGCTTGCGGCGGGGCTCGCCCCCATCGTGGTTATCAACAAGATCGACCGGCCCGGCGCCAGGCCGCGCGAAGCGATGGACGAGGTGCTTGACCTGTTCATTGAGCTGGGCGCCAGCGAGGAGCAGCTCGACTTTCCGGTGGTTTACGCCAACGCCCGCACCGGAACGGCCTCTTTGGACCCCGCCGCGACCGGGCAAAACCTCAAACCGCTTTTCGAAATGATTGTGGACAAGATCCCCGCGCCCGAGGGGGCTCAGGACGAACCCCTTCAGCTCGGGGTAACGATGATCGATTACGACCCTTACGTCGGGCGGCAGGCGGTGGGGCGCATTCAGCGGGGGACGATGAGGGCCAAACAGGACGTCGTGGTCATCGGTCCCGGCGGGGTGTCGCAGCGCCAGCGGCCTACCGGGCTCTATGTCTTTGAAGGTCTGAAGAAAGTGCAGGCGGACGAAGCGGCGGCAGGGGAAATCGTCGTGGTCGCCGGGCTGGAAATCAACGTGGGCGATACCGTCGCCGATCCGGAGCAGCCTGATGCCTTGAGCTTTACGCCCATCGACGAGCCTACCGTCGCCGTGGCCGTGCGCGTCAACAAGAGCGCGTTCGCCGGACAGGAAGGCGAGTACGTAACCTCGCGCAAGCTCAGGGAAAGGCTGATGCGCGAACTGGAATCGGACGTCAGCCTACGCGTCGAAGAAACCGGCTCGCCGGATACCTTTCTCGTGTCTGGGCGGGGGGAACTGCACCTTACGATCCTGATCGAGACCATGCGCCGCGAAGGGTACGAGTTCGAGGTTTCCCGGCCGCAGGTCATCGAGCGGCGGATCAAAGGGGAAAGGTGCGAACCGGTGGACCTGGTCGTCGTCGAAGTCCCCGAGGCGCACGTGGGAGTTGTCATGGAGCGCATGGGGTTCCGCAAGGGCGAGCTTGCGGACATGTTCAACCGGGGAGACGGCAGCGTCCACCTGGAGTTTCACGTCCCGACGCGGGGACTGTTCGGTTTCCGCTCCGAGTTCTTGACGGACACGCGCGGCCTCGGCATCATGTACCACTGCTTCGACCATTACGCGCCCCATCGCGGCGATATTCCGGCCCGGGTGAGGGGGTCGCTGGTGGCCTTTGAAACGGGAGAAACCACGGCCTACGGCCTGGAAAACGCCCAGGAGAGGGGCGAGTTGTTTGTGGGCCCGGGAGTCCCGGTTTACCGGGGGATGATCGTCGGCGAGCATTCCCGTCCGGGGGATCTCCGGGTGAATGTGTGCAAGAAGAAACAGCTGACGAATGTGCGCAGTTCCACCTCCGACATCGCGGCCAAAATAACACCGCCCCGGCTGATGAGCATGGAACAGTGCCTCGAATTCATAGCGGACGACGAGCTGATGGAAGTGACGCCGAAGTCTGTCCGGATGCGCAAGGAGTCTTTGACGCGCTGAGCGCTGAAAAAATTTTTTTACGGGATTTTACAGGTGCCGCAGGCGTTATAGCGCTGCGGGCAACCTTTTTTTAAAAGGAATATGATTAAAATGCTTTACCTTCGGGCATAAAAGGGTAAAATAGTATTAGCTCAAGTAATCGGTCTAGTAGGGCTGGTTCGATGATCCTTCTCCTCGTGTTCAGGTTTGGTAGGGGGAGGCAGAGATAACAAATCCCCTAAACCAATTTGAGCAAAGAAAAAATCCAGAGGAGGATCTATCGTGACCCAAGACAAAACTCTTACCTGTCGTGACTGCGGCGCTTCGTTCATTTTCTCGGCTTCGGAGCAGGACTTTTACACGGAAAAGGGGTTCACCAACGAACCCGGACGCTGTCCCGAGTGCCGCGCAGCCCGCAAGGCGCAGAGAGGCGGCTTCGGCGGCGGCGGGCGCGACCGCGGCCCGCGGGAGATGCATTCCGCGATTTGCGCGGCGTGCGGCGTTGAAACCGAAGTGCCTTTCAGGCCTTCCGGTGATCGGCCGGTGTACTGCCGCGACTGCTTCAGCAGACAGAGAAGCAGCAGCCGGTACTAAAACAAAGCTGGAAGAGGAAAAGGGTTCCGCGTTAACGCGGGACCTTTTTTAATTGTGGGCAGGTGTATTCCTGCGGGGCGGGCAAGGCCCGCCTTTTCCGTTACCGTATTGCCGGGGGGACGCTTTTGGAAGTAATATAAAACGTGGATAAGACTTCAAACGCACAATACCGTAAGCCGGTTTATAACGGCCTTTTTCGAAAAGATCTGCAAGATGGCAAGAAATAATAACCACAGAGACACAGAGCACACGGAGGGGTTCATTCAGTTCGAGTTTCGAGTTGCGGGTTGAGGGTTGCGAGCGGTTCCGGATTCTATTCTACATTCTATATTCTTTGTTCTACCGTTCTCTGTGAACTCCGTGACTCTGTGGTGAAATATTTTTAGTCCCTTTGGGGAGGAAATTATCTGCATGAAAACGCTTGTTCTTGCGGAAAAACCCAGCGTGGCCCGTGAAATCGCCAGGGTTTTAAAATGTAATGGTAAAAACAAAGGGTACATCGAAGGCCCGCAGTACGTCGTTACCTGGGCGCTCGGACACCTGGTCACCCTGGCGGAACCGCACGACTACGACCAGCGGTACAAGGAATGGCGTCTGGAGGACCTGCCCATGCTCCCGCCCAGCATGAAGCTGAAGGTGATCAGACAGTCCTCCCACCAGTTCCAGGTGGTCAGGAGCCTGATGCAGCGGTCGGACATCGGCGAGCTGGTTATCGCCACCGACGCCGGCAGGGAAGGGGAGCTGGTGGCGCGCTGGATCATGGTCCTCGCCAACTGGAAGAAGCCGTTCAGGCGCCTGTGGATTTCCTCGCAGACCGACGCGGCCATCCGGGAGGGCTTTGCGAACCTGAAGCCGGGAAGGGCGTACGACAACCTCTATGCCGCCGCCGTCTGCCGGGCGGAGGCGGACTGGCTGATCGGGCTGAACGTGACCAGGGCTCTGACGTGCAAGTTCAACGCGCAGCTTACCGCCGGCAGGGTGCAGACGCCGACCCTGGCGATGATCGTCCGGCGGGAAAACGATATCAAGCAGTTCGTCCCGGTGGACTTCTGGACCGTCCGTGCGGACTTCGGCGATTACTTCGGGGACTGGCGGAACAAGTCCGGCAACGGCAGGATGTTCAACCTCGCCGAGGCGGAAGCGTTGATCGCAAGGATTAAAGGCCGCCCGGGCGTGGTCAGGGACGTGCGCACGGAAGGAAAGAGCGAGCCCCCGCCCCTGGCCTACGACCTGACCGAGCTGCAGCGCGACGCCAACAAGCGCTACGGGTTTCCGGCGCAGAAGACCCTGTCGGTGCTGCAGGACCTTTACGAGCAGCGCAAGCTGGTGACTTACCCGCGGACCGATTCCCGGTACATCACCACCGACATCGTACCCACCCTGCCGGGCAGGCTGAAGAGCATCGCCGCGGGGCCTTACGCCGAACTGGTGAAACCCCTCCTGCAGAAGCCGTTGAGCACGACAAAACGCTTCGTCGACGACAGCAAGGTCTCCGACCACCACGCGATCATCCCCACCGGGGAGTTCCTGCAGCTGTCGACGCTCGGCGCGGACGAACTGAAACTATACGACCTCATCGCTAGGCGCTTCATCGCGGTCCTGTACCCGCCCTACCGCTACGACCAGACCACCCTGATAACGGAGGTCAACGGCGAGAGCTTTTACGCGCGGGGCAAGGTGGTGAGGGACAAGGGCTGGCGCGCGGTGACCGCCAAAGCGGAGGAAAAGGAAGACGCAAAGGACGAAGCGCTGCCCGAGCAGACGCTGAGCATGTGCAAGAAAGGCGACGTAAAGCAGGTCAGGGAACTCAAGATCAATAAAGGGAAGACCAAGCCGCCCGCCCGCTACACCGAGGCGACCCTGCTGACGGCGATGGAGAGCCCGGGGAAATTCATCGAGGACGAGGAACTGCGCGAGTCGATAAAGCAGGGCGGCCTGGGCACGCCGGCGACGCGCGCCGAGATCATCGAAAAGCTGCTTTACAACAACTACATCGAGCGCAACGGCAAGGAACTCGTCCCGACCTCCAAGGGGATACAGCTCATCGATCTCGTTTCCCCGGAGCTGAAGAGCCCGGAACTCACCGCCCAGTGGGAACAGCGCCTTTCCAACATCGCCAGGGGCAAGGACAGCAGGACGGACTTCATCGAAGGCATACGCGCCAGCGCCCTGCAGCTCGTTAAAAGCGTGGCCGCGGACAACGCCGTCTACAGGCCCGACAACGTATCCAGGACCAAATGCCCGGCCTGCGGCAAGTTCTTGCTGCTCGTCAAAGGCAAGCGGGGGAGGATGCTGGTCTGCCAGGACCGCGCCTGCGGCCACCGGCAGCCGGAAAAAGAGGACGAATCCGGCGGCTTCAGAAGCTCCAAAAAGGCCAGCGCCGTTAACCAGAAACTCATTTCGCAATACAGCGACAAGGGCCCCATCGGGCAGAGCCTCGGCGACCTTTTAAAGGCCGCGCTGGAGGGGAAGGAAACTGGGGAAGGGGAGTAAGGAGCTTTAATTCACCACGGAGGCACAGAGACATTAAAAAAAGCCCTTCCCGGTTAAGGGAAGAGCATCTGTTACGTTGCCGGCATTTACTAATAATTCGGCCCCGTTTCCCCCCGTTCGCGATGCGTGTGCGGCGGCCTTCCCGCCTTCGTGGTTTTTCCGTCGTAGCCGTGAATATGTCTGCCGGGCCCTAAGGGGATGCCCGGTCCAGTGAAGAAAAAGTACAGGTGGTCATGGCCTTCGTCGAAGGCGGTAACCCCTTTCATCAGGTGTACATGATACAATCCGATTCCGATGTTTATTGTTGTCGTCCCGCTGTAACCATGGACATGTCCTTCATCGTAACTTGTGACGCCGGAATAATCGTGGACGTGAAACGGCATATAATACCCCCCCCGAGGATCTTTATGGTACGATATGCCACACGCCCTTGAAACGTTCTAAAGCGCCTGTGACCAGAGGACACGGAGATAATTGCGGATACCGTTTTAACCTTTTGGTTGAAGCTGTTTCGTTTCCTCCGTGCTCTCTGTGTCTCTGTGGTTATAACTGGGTCCGGCCTGTCCGGGTTAGGAGAGAAAAATGAAATACACCCAAGCCAAGTACGGAAGGGTTTTTATCCTGCGGCTGGAGCACGGCGACCGCCTGCCGGACGTGATCGAAAAGTTCGCAAAGAGTCACGCGATTGAATCGGCGGCGGTGCTTTTTATCGCGGGCGCCGAGCGGGGCAGCAAGGTGGTCGTCGGCCCCGAGGACGGGACGGCGGCCAAGCCGGTCCCCTCGGTGGCAAGCCTGCCGGGGGTGAGCGAAGCGGCGGGCGTCGGGACGATCTTCGCCAACGAGGCGGGGGCCCCGAAGCTTCACCTGCACGCCGCTTTCGGGCGGAAAGACAACACGGTCACCGGGTGTACCAGGGAAGGGGTCACGATCTGGCACATCGGCGAGGTGGTCATCCTGGAACTCACAGGCGCTTCGGCGAAGCGAAAGATCGACCCGAACACCGGGTTCGAGCTACTGGAAGTCGGGGAGTGACGAAGGTTTTATCACCAAAACAATGCAAAGCTTCCCCCTCCGGTTAACCCCGGCTTACCGGGAAAAATAAAAACTCTTGCCTATAAGGGGGAAACAAGGGATGAGTCTGTACCTTTGTCACCTGTGTGCTATAAGGAAGGGTTATGTCAACAGTTTTTCACAGGACAGACTGCTTGGAACCACTTACCAAATGGATAAGTTTGCGAAGCATACACATGCCTCTACAAATTACCAAGTAAATTCAGTTTTCACTGACCCAAGCACTGAAGCATATGGCCAGTATATTATTAGTGCTTCATGCTCCGGATCGTACGAAATCGACGATAAAGGTCGTCAAAATATAATTTGGTTTGCCGGTAAACAAATAGGGGCTAGATATTTCAACGGATGTTTCGAGCTTCCCAACGATGCCGTTAAGGTCGTTTTATCCTCAGATCCTTATCGTATACACGCCTTCCCAGTAAGCTCTACCATATTATCTACCGCGTACTGTGAAGAATGCGGTAGCCCAATCCTTATTTAAGGGTCTTATTTGTCCGCGGAATACCTGTAACCCCCAATCCTAAGCCTTATCGCTGCCGTTAGTCCGCCGGCGACACTGTGCTCCGAGCCGACGCGACATCGGCTTGCCGCGGAGCGAACCACGGCGCACGTATAGGCCTGACGCCGGCCTTTTCTTGTTGCCTGGTGGGGAACAAGCATTCTCTTATCTATTTTACATAACGCCTTCCTTTAATTCGGCACGATGTGTGCGCCTGTTCGCTTAGCCGCGTCTTCACCGTGTCGGCGTAAGCGGCTCTACGGCTGAGGCCGCCTTGCGGAGCAAACGGCAGCGGGCCAAGTTTTATAATGCAAGGATTTTAGTTGGAAACAGCCACAATACCTTTGTTAAAAGGGATAAAATTTATATTATCCTTTGGAATAAACTGGTTTGCACATTGATTCCTCTCGATGTACAATATAACCAAATTTAGCTATCCGTGTAACATATTTTACTAAATGGCTTAAATATCAAAGGACAAATTGCTTATACAAAGTACAATGGATAAAAATAGTCCGGAAGAAAAGACCCCTTTACTAAAATGGCCTGGTGGTAAACGAGGCATTCTTAAATGGCTTCTCCCTCTAATTCCTGATATTTTCGAGTCATATTATGAGCCATTTCTTGGTGGTGGTGCACTTTTTTTTGCGATATCACCATCCAAGGGAGTAGTTGCGGATAATAATCCTGACCTTGTTAACTGCTATGTCCAAGTTCGCAATCACCCAGATGAAGTGATAGATTGCTTAACTAAACTTAAAAATACTAAGGAAGACTACTACACAGCTAGAAAAGAGGTTCCTTTAGACGATATTGCAAAAGCGGCCAGAGTCATATATCTTATGTCCTTGTCATTTAACGGTATTTACAGGTTAAACCTAAAGGGTGAATTTAATGTACCTTATGGACATAAAACCCATTTACAACCTTGTAATCCAGAGAGAATACGCGCTGTTAGCGCGACCCTTATGAACGTTGACATTATATGTGCTGATTTTGCTGAATCCGTTGCAAATGCAAAAAAGGGAGATTTGGTGTATCTTGATCCGCCATATACAGTTGCACATAGTAATAACGGATTTCTTAAATACAATTCAAAGATCTTTTCATGGAAGGATCAAGAGCGCTTAGCGACTGTTGCATCTAACCTTGCGGAGCGAGGATGCAAGGTCATCATTAGTAATGCAAACCATTCATCAATATACCGACTCTACCCAGGTTTTAAAAAACAATTGGTCGAGCGGCCATCGGTAATTGCGGCTTCTAGTGAATTCCGTAAAAGAATTACCGAGTGTATTTTTTATAATGAGGTGTAATTGAGATGCTATTTGGTATTCAGCCGGTTGCAGAATTACGTGGCCTTGCCCGTGTTAGAGCGCGCGATTACGAGACGAAAACGGTTCATCCGTTGTTGTCGGAGGAATATCAGGCAAAAGGTTGGGATACGGTGACAAAAGGTAAGTCTGTCCGTTTGAAACGGGTGAAAGCCCATAACGTTCGGCTTGAGGATCGTGTTTGGATGCTCTTATATAAAATGGGTTTCTCCGACCTTTCTGGACAAAACGGTGCTAGTTTATTAGTTAATCCAAAGGAACCTGACGGTCCAAAATCCCAAATAGACGTAGTTGGAATTGACAATGAGATTGCCCTGGCTATCGAATGTAAATCTGCAGAAAAGTACAGCAAGAGGCCCCAGTTTCAGGAAGAGATTGGGAAGCATTCTCTAATTCGAAATAATTTCTCAAACGCAGTGAATTCCCAGTTTCCTTGTGAGTACAAGAGGCAAGTTGTATTAGCGATGTTTTTGGCTAATATTTCTTTGTCAGATAACAATAGAGATAGGGCCAGGGATGCAAACATAATCCTTTTTGACGAACAAGATCTAACTTACTATGAGAGGCTTATATCCCAGGTGGGTCCTGCTGCAAAATTCCAGTTCTTTTCTGATATGCTTCCAGATAAACCGATTCAAGGGTTGCGGATTAGGGTTCCAGCCGTTAGAACCAAAATGGGTGGATTTAATTGCTACAGTTTTTGTATTTCACCGGAATATCTTTTGAAGATCTCCTTTGTTTCCCATCGTGCTAAAGGAAAAGCATCTGATGTAAACACTTATCAGAGAATGATGAAAAAGTCCAGACTAAAGACTATAGGGGAATATATTACAAATGATGGTATTTTTCCAACCAACATTGTAGTAAACATTGATAAAAAACGCCTACAATTCGAAAGGATTCATCAAGAAGGAGATCAATTTACCGATACAAACAGTGGTGTTTTGGGTTGGTTGGAAATACGCCCCACTTACAAATCTGCATGGATCATTGATGGTCAACACCGTCTTTTCGCCTACTCAGGTCACCCACGAGCTACAAGAAGTCTTCTCAGTGTTCTTGCGTTTGAGGGTCTATTATCAAGCAAGCAGGCTGAGTTATTTATAGATATTAATGCGAAGCAGAAGCGCGTTAAGCAGTCTTTGCTCCAAGAGCTTTACGCAGAACTTCATTGGGATGCTGAGGAATCAAAGATTAGAGTTCGGGCTATTGTTTCAAAAGCAATTCAGGATCTAGATCGCGATCCGGAGTCTCCGTTCTTTCACCGGATACAAACGGCCGATGATGAGAAAAGTTACACTCGCTGTATTACCCTGAATAGTATGTACAGTGCTATTGAAAAGAGAGGTTTTCATATAGCGAAAGAGAAGCATGGGCATGTGATTGATTATGGACCACTTTGGGCTGGTGATAATTATGCGACGTTACGACGCACCACGAATACACTTAAAAACTGGTTTAACTTTATCCGATATGAAGCAGAAGATTGGTGGGACAAGGGGTCGGGTGAAGGTGGTGGCCTAGCTATGAATGATGCCATTATTGCCTGTATAGACGTTCTAAGGAGTGTCTTCCAACACCTCGAAGGAACAGGACATAAACTTGTTCACTTAGATAATGATGATCTTATAGAATGCATTAGGTCTTATGGAGAAGTTCTGGGGCGATACTTGGGTTCATTGACCGAGCTGGAAAGGAGTCAATTTAGAAGCCTTAGAGGTATTCAAGGACAAACAACAAGAAAAAGACGGGCTGAGCAAGCGATAAGGAGCACTTTCCCAGAATTTAATCCACCTGGTCTTGACGATTTCTTGGCATCAGAGAAAGCTCAAACAAATTCAAAAGCTAAGGATATCGTTTCCAGAATAGAAATAATCCTTCAGAACTTGATAATGGAAGAACTCCGTCGTGAATATGGAGCAGATGAGGCACAGTGGTGGGTAATGGGAGTACCTAAATCTGTTCGTCTGAAAGTTACCGAGAAATATGAGAAAGACGATGGTAAACGCGGGGGCAAGGAATATTATTTTGACCTAATTGATTATAAGAAAATAGCTGTGGAGAACTGGGATATATTTGAGCCACTTCTTGCTAACGGCAAAAAAGGCAGTAAGGACAAGAGAACTGAATGGCTAGATTTTCTTAACGAGAAGCGCAACATTTTGTTTCACTCATCATCTGGTATTTCGATTTCTCTTGATGCGCTCAACCAATTACAAGAGTATGAAAAGTGGCTGAACAGACAAATCAATACCAGTAATAACATGACCGATTCTTATAACTCTGCTTCTTCTAGCCAGTTTCGTTTCTTAGGCTAACCGATGGTTCTTTATGTAAATCAAAAATGCTTTATATTCTTAAAAGCTTGGCAAAGTGGCAATCCCTTAAGCTTTATACTGTAGTTCAGTGGTTACAACTACGACCGGCTGGAGGCTAATCTGCTGTGGTTTTTGATTTTAGACAGATTATAGGTTCTGAAGATTCTAAACACGAAAATTTCTCTTGCCTTTGTAATCGCTTACTTTTAAAACTGTTTCATGATGCAAGGCCGGTCGAAGGAAAAGGTGGCGATGAGGGTGTTGACACGTTTATTGGTGAGTTTAATGGAGAATGTGAAGTCTTTCATCACAAGTATTTTATTGATAGAGTTGGTCCGACACAGCGCAAACAAATTGAAAAATCGCTTAAGACGGCTATCAACCATCATAAGATAACAAAATGGACCCTAATGCTTCCTGTGAATCTTAATCCTTCAGAACTACGATGGTTTCGAAAACTCCAGTTAAAATATGCTTCACTCCAACTAGAGTGGTGGGGTAAGACCAAAATTCAAGAACTTATTGCTAGGTTCCCAGATCTCCTACGAGATTTCCAGCCAGGGCCATTGGTAGTTTTCATTCCTATAACTAATACTTCTATAGACGAGATAAAAGCATCTTTGGATGAAGCTCTTGGTGGTTCAAAGCCGCCACCACAGGACGTTCTTGCGACGGTTACTCAGGATTTGCTGCAGCGTGCTTGTCTAAAAGTCTTAATTTGGGGACCTGGACCTTCTAGCGGAGAGTTATATAGAAAGCGTTGTGAACTCAGGGATCGTTTAAAAAACCTTGGACACCAAGCAGATTTTTCAGAAGATGTATGGAAACCCGACTTACTATCCCGCAGCGGTCTTAATTTATTCATAGCTGAGTTCCTTCAAGCCAAATCTTACGACTATGTTGTATGCCTTATGGCCAGTCCCGGTTCTATCGCTGAGGTCCATGATTTTGCAAGAGACAAGAGATTAGCTTGCAAAATGATGATCTGCGTCGATAGCATCCATAAAAGCGGCTATAGTGCTAAAGGGACTCTTAGGATCTTTGAAGGATTTAATGGTAAAATAGATTGGTTTAAGAGCGCTGATATTCAAAACTGCCACCTCTCAACCCGTGTATTAGAACAACTTCAGAAGGTGGCTGAGGCAAAACAATCAGAGCTTATTAAGGGGATAAGTTAAATGAGTTCAACGGCGATGCTCAAAGACGCCAATAGGTTAGTGTCTGAAAGAGAAAATGTCTTGAGTGCGTTCACCGATCCATTAAGCCTTGTAATTCTGCATTTTCTATATAATCGAGACAACAAAAACTCTGTTGAGATTGCCGATGAACTTGGCTTGCCAATATATAAGGTAGAACAGGTTTTAGCAAAACTACAAAACCACGGATTGGTGCATTGTACAAAAGGTGTCAACAGCGCTTGAAAATTGACCCCTTTTGGCACTCGAAATTTGACCCCCAAGGTATACTTAAGGTACCTATGGATTGTTAGCCGACAGATCACTTCCTTCCAGAGGAATTACGTCCAACGCCT